>DATKED010000289.1:0-13242 GCA_035512375.1 Anaerolineales bacterium | reverse complement strand
CGGGATATTCGCTGATAAGGTTGGGATATGAGAAGGATAATGGCTGGTAGGGCGAGGCCTTCTTGCCCAAGGTTGGAGTCCATCGATGAAATCACCTAAAGCAAGTGCATTTTTCACCGACATAAATATTTTATGGCTATTGGGTTTAGCTCTATTGCTCCTCCATATGTTCACTAATCACCAATACGGTTTTCACCAGGATGAACTGGTGGTGCTGGATAATGCCAACAATCTGGATTGGGGGTTTGTCGAATATCCGCCCCTGACTCCATTTCTGGCGCGCATCGAATTGACCGTATTTGGCTTCTCACTGGTCAGTGCACGGACGTTCGCCGCGCTGGCGCACAGTATTGTCCTGGTCCTGACGGGGTTGATGGCGCGCGAACTCGGCGGCAGGCGGGCGGCTCAGGTCCTGGCGGCGTTGGCTGCGGCGATTGCGCCGATCGCCTTGATCCAGGGATCCTTGATTCAATATGTCACGTTTGATTTTCTATGGTCTGTGTTGATTGCTTATCTTGTGATCCGCCTGCTGAAATCGAGGGACACGCGCTGGTGGCTTCCGATCGGCGCGGTGATCGGCTTGGGGATGATGACCAAATACACGATGGTGATGTTCGTTGCGGGCCTGGTCGGAGGTGTGCTGTTGACCGACGCGCGGCGCTATTCCCTGGCACCGCCCGCCACCACGGTTCCCGAAGCGGAGCGGAGTGGGAGGGCAGGTGTGCGGAGTCCATGGCTGTGGGGCGGAGTCGCAATCTCGCTGCTCATTTTCCTCCCGAATTTGATCTGGCAAATCCAGCACGATTTTATCTCGCTGGAATTTCTCTCGAGCATCCATGAGCGCGATGTCCAAATTGGCCGCGCCGATGGGTACATCATCGAGCAGTTCCTTTTTTGCTCCAATCCTTTCGTGATCCCATTCTGGGTAGCAGGTCTGATTTACTATTTCAGGACGGAGGCTGGCAAACGTTATCGCATGATTGGCTGGATGTATGTTCTCCCATTCTTGATTTATCTCATCACGCAGGGGCGTTCCTACTATCTTGCGCCTGCCTATCCCATGTTGATCGCTGCAGGTGCAGTCGTCTGGCAGGGATGGATTGACAGACTATCAGGGCAAAGGGCTCGCTTTGTTCGGGGAGTAACGTGGGGTGGTATCGTCATTGGTGCTGTGATCAGTGGAGCGCTGGCGCTGCCAATTGCACCGATCAATTCTCCGTTGTGGGATATCACCAGTGAAGTCCATGATACATTCACTGAGCAGATTGGCTGGCCCGAAATGGTCGAGACTGTTGCAGGAATCTATGCGGAACTGCCGGAGGGTGAAAAAGCGCGGGCTGGGATCCTGGCAGGGGAAAACGACGAAGCCGCTGCCCTTAATTTGTACGGCCCGGAATATGGATTGCCAAAAGCCATCAGCGGCTCGGATACATTCTGGTTGCGCGGCTACGGCGATCCACCGCCTGAGACGCTGATCATCGTGGGTTTTTCACGAGAAGACGTTGCCTCAGTATCTGAACAATGTGATGTGGCAGGCACAGTCACAAATCCATTTGGCGTTGAGAATGACCTGCGTAATCCGCCAAATATTTTCGTTTGCAGGGGCCTGCGTATATCCTGGCCAGAATTGTGGGAGCGGGTGAAACGATACTCGTGAAACTCGTGAATTGTTCCATTGTCATCCGCGCTTACAACGAAGAAAAACATATCGGACGTTTGCTCGAAGGGATTCGACAGCAAACGGTCGGGGATGCGGAGATCATCCTCGTCGATTCAGGCTCGACCGATGGTACCGTTTCTGTTGCTGAATCCTTTGGCGCCCGGGTCGTGAGCATCCCGTCAGCAGAGTTTACGTTCGGGCGTTCGCTCAATTTCGGGATCCAGGCTGCGACGCGCGAATTGATCGTCATTGCGAGTGCGCATGTCTATCCTGTCTATCCCGATTGGCTCGAATCGCTGTTGCGTCCATTTGAAGATGAAGATGTGGCGTTGACCTATGGCAAACAGCGCGGACCTGAATCCGCGAAGTTTTCAGAGCAGCAAATTTTCCACCAGTGGTATCCCGATGTCAGCAAGCCGCGCCAGGCAACCGCCTTTTGCAACAATGCCAATGCCGCGATCCGAAAAGTCCTGTGGGAGAAGAATCCTTATGACGAGACGTTAACCGGGCTGGAAGATTTAGCCTGGGCGAAGTGGGCGAAAAATGAGGGATATCACATTGCTTATGTGGCTGAGGCAGAGATCATTCATGTTCACAACGAGACGCCAAGGGGTGTGTTCAACCGCTACCGCCGCGAGGGAATGGCATTCAAGCAGATATACCCCGAAGCACACTTCAATCTATATGATTTTGCACGCCTGACAACCATGAATATCCTGAGCGATTTTTGGCACGCGGCGCGTGAACGTATATTCTGGAAGAATATTGGTTCGATACTGTGGTTCCGCTGGATGCAATTTCATGGCACGCGCATGGGGCACCGCGAAACCAGTCTCCTCACGCCGCAACTGCGCGAAACGTTCTATTATGCGCGTGAGAGAAAGTCCAAAGAAGACGCTCAGAGAGATGTCGAGCCGATTCGGTATAATCAATCGTCATGAAACTTGTCGCTCTCGTCCCCATGCGCCATCACAGCCAGCGCGTGCCTGGCAAAAATTATCGCATCCTTGCCGGGAAGCCCCTGTTTCACCATATTATTGAGACCTTGTTGGCCGTCCCTGAGATTCCTGAGGTCGTAGTGGATACCGACTCCACGCCGGTAATGGATGGCTTGCGTCAGCATTTTCCACAAGTAAAGATCATCAACCGTCCAGAGCATTTGCGGGCGGATGATGTGCCGATGAACGATATCCTCATCCATGATACTGAGCGGGTGCAGGCGGATTTCTATCTGCAAACCCACAGCACAAATCCCCTGCTCCACTCGAAGACGGTTTCACGCGCGATTCAATCGCTGCTTACCAGTTACTCAAGTTGCGACTCACTCTTCTCCGTCACGCGTTTACAGACCCGCCTGTACTCCCAGAATGGGCGCGCCATTAACCACGATCCATCGGTTCTGATCCAGACCCAGGACCTGCCTCCTGTGTACGAGGAGAATTCTTGTCTTTATATTTTTACCCGCGAGAATTTGGTGAGACGGCATCACCGGATCGGTGAAAAGCCGCTGATGTTCGAGATCGAGGCGGATGAAGCGTGGGATATCGATGATGAACTTGATTTCGCGATTACAGACTTTCTCTTGAGGAGAAAACATCAAATTGAATCGCCTTAAGTTCATTCGGGGAAAACTGGATCGGTGGTTTGCAGTTCCCTGGTATCCGCTTGCCATCAGTGCCTATCCCGTTTTAACGCTGCTTGCCTCCAATGCCGGTCAGGTCGGTTTGGATGCAGGTGTTCGCCCCCTGCTGGCATCCCTGCTGTTTGGAGGGTTACTGTTTTTCCTCCACTGGATTTTTTTTCGCCGGGTGCATAAAGCCGCGTTCCTCGCCGCCCTCTGGCTGGCGCTGTTTTTCTCGTATGGGCACGCGTATATTTATATCGATGAAAAATACCCTGACACCAACTTCACGCTCTTGCTTGCTGTTGGATGGGGCATTCTTTTCCTCCTCACCCTTTTCTGGGCAACACGCCCGAAGCTGACGTTTATTTCAGCCACTGGGACGCTGAACGTAGTAGCGCTTGCGCTGCTGCTCATGGCCGGATGGCAGATCCTCTCTGAGACTCCGCCGCGCAGCGTACATGCCCTGGCATTGCCTGACGCTCCTGTTCAGCCTGACCTGGTGCGCCCGGATAACCCGCCAGATGTCTATTTGTTCGTTTTGGACTCCTATGGGCGCGCGGATCTCTTCCAGGACGCCTATGGATTCGATAACAGCGAATTTCTGGATGGGCTGGAAGAGCGCGGGTTTTATATTGCCGAGTGCAGCCAGAGCAACTACGTACGAACGGAAATCTCGCTGGCTTCATCGCTCAACCTCCAATACCTGCAGGAACTGAGCGACAAGTTCTCGCCTGACAGTACGTCGCGGCGTCTCCTGTGGGATTCACTCAAGCACAACGCCGTGCGGTACAACTTCCAAAACATGGGCTATGAAACGGTAACCTTCGAAACCGGCTTTGAGTGGCTCAACATCGAGGATTCGGACCACTTCCTGAGTCCTCCCCCCATTTCCTCCGGCATGACCGAGTTCGAGGGCTTGTTCCTGCGCACTACGCTCGCGCGCTATGCCCAGGATTGGGGCTGGGTGGACCCGGATTATCTGCTGGGCGTCGGGTTTCGTGACCGCTTCAACAATGTCTTCAACAACATTGATGACATTGCACGGATGCCCCAGCCAACCTTTACGTATCTGCATTTGATCTCGCCGCATCCGCCGTTTGTCTTCGACCCGAATGGCAATCCCACGTATCCGCCTGATTTCTGGAATGACCAGCGCATGTACCCGGCAGACCTGTATCAGAAGGGCTATGTGAATCAGCTGCAGTTCCTCAACAAAAAATTGCTCCAAGCTGTGGATACGATTTTGGCGGAGTCCGATGTGCCGCCGATCATCATCATGCAGGGAGATCATGGTCCCTGGCTGCAGCCGCGCGATAAACGGATGTGGATCCTTGCCGCGTTGCATCTCCCCGGGCACAATGACAAGCTATACCCGACAATCTCGCCCGTCAATTTTTTTCGCCTTGTGTTTAATTCCTATTTCGGCGGGAAGTATGAACTGCTCGAAGATGTCAGTTATTTTTCGCCCGTACCGAAATTGTATAATTTCTCGGAAGTGCCAAACTCATGTGGGAAATGAGTTCTAAATAAGGACATGTGAGTGTTTAAATCATCTCTGCCTAAAAAATCACAAGCAATACCGCTGCACCCACTTTTTTTTGCTGCCTACCCGGTGTTGGCTTTGGTTGGAATCAATATCAATGAAGTAGAGCCTGCTGTCCTTTGGCGTCCATTGATCGTGCTGGTTTTCAGCGCAATGATTTTGCTGGCACTATTACGGTTTGTTTCGCAGGATTGGCATCGCACCGCACTCCTGCTTTCCATTTTCATCTTTTTGTTCTTCACGTATGGACATGTTTATTTTTACTTGAAAAAAATAGATGTTGCTGGCTTTATCCTCGGAAGGCATAGGCAGATGGTTCCGCTTTGGGTCGGGATGGGCGTTCTGGCAGGCTGGTGGGTGATGCGCAAACTGCGTAACCCACAGGCATTCACACCAGTACTAAATCTGCTAGCGGTCTTTCTTTTGATCTATCCGGCATTCCAGACGATTTCCTATGTTATTCAAAGGGAGGAAACGGAAAAAGCCGCGCTTGCCGTCGCCCAGGCAAAAGGTGCCACCTTGCCTCTGGGATATGCGCCCGATATTTATTACATCATCCTCGATGCCTATGGACGGGCGGATGTCTTGCAGGAGATGTTCGGTTACGATAATACGCCGTTCCTGCAATCGCTTGAGCAGAGAGGGTTCTACGTGGCAGCGTGTTCCCAAAGCAACTATGGTCAGACCATGCTCTCACTTACCTCGTCATTGAATTATGACTACCTTGATTCGCTGACACGCTCACTAACACCTGATGAAGATACGCGGGCCCCTTTGCGTGCCTTGGGACAATATAACAATGCCAGAAAATTCCTTGCGTCGCAGGGATATAATATTGTCTCGTTTGCAACCAATTTTCCCGTCTCTGAATGGCAGGATGCCAATTATTATCTCAGTTCGCCTCGGCAGGGGATGAGTGATTTCGAGATCATGCTTGCGCAGACCTCCGCCTGGCGCGCACCCATGGATATGGTGGATGAACCACCTGAGCGTGCCTCTGCCGAATGGTATCGCCGCAGGACTCTCTTTGCTTTGGAAGCGATGGAAAAGACTGTGCCTGATATTCCCAGTCCCAAGTTTGTATTTACACATCTTGTGATCCCGCACCATCCCTTTGTGTTTGGTCCCAATGGAGAGCAACGCAATGGCATTGAAGCTGGCGTGCCTGAATTTGAAGAATACAAAGCCAGATATCCTGATCAGGTCACTTATATTAATCAGCGCATCACGGCGATTGTCGATCTTATTTTGCAAAACTCCGTGAACCCGCCGATCATTGTGATCCAGGGCGACCATGGTCCGGCGCCGTTCGATGTGGTGGAACGCCGCCTGAAGATCCTGAATGTGTATTACCTCCCCGACGCAGAAGGCTTATACCCAACGATCACGCCTGTCAACACTTTCCGCCTGATCTTCAACGAGTTTTTTGGTCAGAACTACCCGATGCTGGAAGATAAAGCTTTTTACTCCGCCTACGATGTTCCGTATAATTACGTGCAAGTTCCAAACGATTGCAAACCATGAAATATACAGTCCTCCTCACTGCTCCTTATATGATCCCGTTTGTGGATCGCTTCCAACCTGTCTTCGACAAATACAATGTTGACCTGATCGTTCCCGATGTGCATGAGCGCATGGAAGAAGCCGACTTGCTCAAATATGCGGGTCTGTTCGATGGCGCGATCTGCGGGGATGACCGTTACACCGCGCGCGTGGTCGAAGCCTGCGCCCCGCGTCTCAAGGTCATCTCCAAGTGGGGGACGGGGATCGATTCCATCGACGCCGAAGCCTGTTCCCGTTATGGGATAAAGCTGTGCCGCACCGTGAACGCGTTCACCCTCCCCGTTGCAGACACAGTCCTGGGTTATATATTGGCTTTCGCCCGCCGCCAGCCCTGGATGGACAAAGAGATGAAATCGGGCCAATGGGAAAAGATCCCTGGTAAGGCGCTCAGCGAATGTACGCTTGGCGTAATTGGGGTAGGCAATATTGGCAAGGCCGTCACCCGCCGCGCCCGTGCCTTTGGCATGAAAGTGCATGGCACAGACATCCTCGAAATCGATCATATTTTTATCACCGAGACCGGCATCGAAATGAGGGATCTCCCATTCCTGCTCTCCAATTCCGATTTTGTGTCTGTAAACTGTGATCTGAATCCCACCAGCTATCATCTCATCAGCAGCGAAACACTTGCTTTGATGCAATCAAATGCGGTGTTGATCAACACGGCACGCGGACCCATCGTCGATGAGCCAGCACTGATCGAAGCGTTGCAAGCCAAACGTCTCGCGGGAGCCGCATTGGATGTTTTCGAACAGGAACCTCTACCCCTGGGGAGTCCATTGATGAGAATGGATAATGTCATGCTGGCTCCTCATAACTCCAATTCCAGCCCGGCTGCCTGGGAAAGAGTCCATTGGAACACGGTCAGGAATTTGTTCGAGGGCTTGGGCCTGGAATATGATGTTGAGCATGCTTAAAAAGGCATCCTGGTTTCAAAGACTTCCACTGCACCCTTTTTTGTTTGCTGTTTATCCAATTCTGGTTTTATTGGCGTTTAATATTTCTGAGGTGGATTTTTCAGCCGGCTTGCGGCCCTTGCTTTTGTCAGTCGTTTTTGCCGGACTCCTGATTTTGGCCCTCTACGGGATCTATCGTGACTGGAGACGGTCCGCGCTCCTTTCAACCATCGTTTTGATCCTGTTTTATTCCTATGGTCACGTCTATATATTGCTCAAGACAGTGAATATTGACGGGCTCTATTTGTTTCGGCATCGCACTTTGGTTCCTCTCTGGCTTGGTTTGTCGGCTCTACTTGTCTGGTGGGTGTCGCGCAGGCTGGTGAATATGACGTCAGCGACGTATGCTCTTAAAATCATAGGGCTTTTTCTGCTGGTCTTGCCTTTAGTGCAGTTGACATCCTTTTTCCTGCAAAGCAGGACAGCTCAGGCAGAACAAAGCATATCCGGATTGAGCTTGAAAGCCGGCAGCAATCCCCCGGATATTTACTATATTATCCTGGACGGTTATGGTCGGGCAGATGTATTGGAAAATGAGTATGGCTATGACAACTCTTATTTCCTGAACGGTTTGAGAGATTTGGGCTTTTACATTGCAGATTGCAGCCAGAGCAATTATGCCCAGACGCAAATGTCCCTGGCATCCTCCTTGAATTTCAACTACATCGAGACGCTCAGTGATCGTTTCACTCCCGGTTCCGATGATCGGAACGGACTGGATACATTGATTCATCAGAGCGCCGTCCGTGAAAGCCTGGAGAAAGCTGGATATAAAACAGTTGCTTTTGCAACTGGCTTTCTGGCGACTGAACTGGATGATGCTGATTATTTCCTTGGTCCTCAGCGTTCTTTAGGAGAGTTGAATGAATTCGAATATCTTCTAATGGAAACAACGTTCGCGCGCCTGCTACAGGATGGCAATCAGTTTGGGATGCAAAACTCAGGCTCAGAGTTGTTCCGTGAGCGCACCCTCTTTGCCCTGGAGAAGCTGGATGAGTTATCCTACATTCGGGGACCCAAGTTTGTTTTTGTTCATATCATTGCCCCTCATCCTCCCTATGTGTTTGGTCCGACGGGAGGTCCCGTTGAAGCCGCGGAGGTTGGAACAACCAGGACGCAGGAGGGCGCCAGTCATTACCGCGACCAGGCAATCTATATCAGCAGCCGCATGACGGAGATTGTGCCGACGATCATCGCAAACTCAACTACACCGCCCATAATTGTGATCCAGGGCGACCACGGCCCCACAGTTGCCAGCAGTCCGCGAGCGCGGATGAGTATTCTCAACGCCTATTTTTTGCCGGGGGTAAACACGTCCATTTATCCAACGATTACGCCGGTGAACACATTCCGAATTATCTTTAACGCGTATTTTGGACAAAACATTGAATCGCTGGATGATTTAAGTTTATACTCAGACTACACTGACCCATTTAACTTCAGGGTCATTCAGAATTCCTGTAAGACAAATGAGTAGGTAAAATAAATTCTTGTACACGGATTGCGCGGAAAACACGGAAGAACTTAAACTGACGGAGTTGTTTCATGGAAGCACAAAGGAATTTTGAAGGGGAACATTCGGAATTGACAGGTAAAATAGTAGGCGCTTTCTTTCAATTTCAATTAAATCCATCCACGGAAAAGAAAAATGCCCATGACAAAAACTGTTCTCATCACTGGCGCAGGCGGCGGGATTGGACGCGCGACGGTACGTCACTTTGCTTCGAATGGCTGGCGTGTGATCGGCGTGGATCGCGCCGAGTTTGGTGACGATTTTTCGCAAAACGGCTATTTCATCCAGGCGGATATTTCCAACCCTGAATCGACCGAACAAATTTTCGATCAGGCGCGTGCGTTCCACCCCACGCTCGATGCTTTGGTCAATAACGCGGCGGTCCAGGTTGCCAAACCGTTGGTGGAAACAACCGTCGAAGAGTGGGATGCAGTGATGGCTTCCAATCTGCGTTCCGTTTTTCTGTTCGTCAAGCTGGCGCATCCGTTGATGAAGGCAGCCGGGGGTGGGGCGATCGTCAATGTTTCGTCGGTCCATGCCATCCAGACCTCGGTCAATATCGCCGCGTACGCGGCATCGAAGGGCGGCATGCTCGCCCTCACGCGCGCCATGGCGATCGAGTTCGCGCCTGATAACATCCGTGTCAATGCCATCCTGCCCGGCGCAGTGGATACGCCCATGCTCCGCGCAGGCTTGGGACGCGGGCACGCGGGTCAGGGTGATATGCAGGAACGTCTTGATAACCTTGCGCGAAAGACAGTGAGTGGCAAAGTTGGCAGGCCCGAAGAGATCGCGAGCGCGATTTATTTCCTTGCCGATAATGAGCAATCGTCCTTCATGACGGGTCAGGCGCTGGTTGTAGATGGTGGAGCGACTGCAAGATTGAGTACAGAATAAATATTTCCATGAAGCAAACATTAAAGCAAATCACCCCTTCATTTTTATGGAATTTCGCACGCGCGACAAATGACTCCATTCGTCGCATTCCCGAGCTACCCGCTGCCTATCTTCATCCCTGGCGGCGGGAGAGCATTCGCCGGCTTGCTGCGCTCAAGGACATTCACAGAGGCAGGCGTGCTTTTGTCATCGCCAATGGACCCAGCCTCAAGCAAACGGATATGAGCAAGCTCAAGGATGAGTTCATCTTCGGCATGAACCGTATTTACCTGATGTTCCCCGAACTCGGTTTCTCCACAACATATCTAACAGTCGTCAACGATCTGGTCATCGAGCAAACTGCGAACGATCTTGCTAACCTTTCACTTCCAAAGTTTCTCGCCTGGCGCTCGCGCCGCCATTTTCCAGGTGATTTACCAATTACCCAGTTACCAACTTTCCTCTACACTTCTTATACTGGTCCACGCTTTTCAACGGATGTGCGCGAGCGCGTCTGGGAAGGCGCGACGGTGACAAACGTCACTTTGCAGCTTGCTTTCCACATGGGATTTCAACAAGTCATTCTCATCGGTGTGGATCATAATTACACCGCGACCGGCAAGCCGAATACCACGGTCGTATCCCAGGGCGATGATCCAAACCACTTTTCGCCTTCCTATTTTGGGAAAGGCTTCCGCTGGCAGTTGCCCGATCTGGAAACCTCTGAAGTAGGCTATGCCATGGCGCGCGATGCCTATCGAAACGCCGGGCGCGAAATCCTCGACGCCACGGTCGGTGGTAAGTTGACTATCTTTCCAAAAGTAAACTACGATACCCTCTTCTAAGACCTTGCAAACTCTCGTTTCCATCATCACTCCCTCCTATAATCAGGCTCCCTATCTCGAGCAAACCATCCAGTCGGTGCTCGAGCAGGATTATCCGCGCATTGAATATATGGTGGTGGATGGCGGCTCGACGGATAATTCTGTTGAAGTCATCAGGAGGTATGCAGATCGCCTGGCGTACTGGATCTCGGAAAAAGACAGCGGTCAAGCCGAAGCCATCAACAAGGGGCTGAAGCGCGCCAATGGCCAGATCCTTGCCTGGCTGAACTCCGACGACTATTACATGCTCAATGCGGTCTCTGTGGCTGTACGCTGTTTCGACCTGAACCCTGACGTGGTCATGGTTTACGCGGATATGCTGGCTATAGATGGGGATGGGCAGACCATCAACGTGATGAAATACAAACAATTATCGCTGGAGGATTTACTGTGTTTCCAGATCATTGGGCAGCCCAGCGTTTTCTTTCGGCGCGCCGCGCTGGAAAAAACAGGTTTGCTCGATTCCACATTTCATTTCATGCTCGACCATCATCTCTGGATCCGTCTGGCGCAACAGGGCCGGATTCTGCATGTTCCGCAAATCTGGTCAGCGGCGCGGTATCACGCCGGGGCGAAGAATCGTGCCCGGGCGGCTGAGTTTGGGCGCGAAGCGTTCCGCATACTCGATTGGGCGAAGAAACAGCCGGGTCTGGCGGACGGCCTGGGAAGGCGCGCTCACGCCTCCGCCCATCGCTATGACGCACGTTACCTGCTCGACGGCGGTCAGACGGTGCCTGCACTCAGCGCCTGGTTCCGGGCGCTGCTCCTCCACCCACCGACTGCGCTGGCGAGGCTGAATATTCTTGCTTCCGCGCTCCTTAATTTGACCGGTTTGAGCAGACTGCGCGATGAAATCCTTCGTCGCCGTCAGCGGAAGCTTTCGGGGGATAGGTGAGATATCGAATCTGATAAAATACTTCGGCTTATGTCCCAGCCATCTTTTTTTTCGTCCAGGGCGGCGCGGACCATCGCGCTTGTTCTGATCTTTGGTGCTGCTCTGGCGATACGTCTTTACGACCTCACCGATCTGCCGCTTGATTTCCATCCCACACGTCAATTGGTATCTATAATCAAAGCGCGTGGTTTATATTACCAAACCCAGCCTGACGGCGTTTCAACCTGGGAGCTGGAAACAGCCATACGCTTCGCAAAACTCAAAGCGGATGTGGAACCTGTCGTCTTTGAACGCCTGGTCGCTTTCACGTATGGCTTCACCGGTGAACAACTATGGATCCCGCGGATTTATTCTTCTTTGTTCTGGCTCATTGGCGGGATTTTTCTTTTCCTGCTTGCGCGCGGGCTTGTTTCATTTGAAGGCGCACTTGTCTCCACAGCTTATTACTTAATATTTCCTTATGCGATTATCGGCAGCAGAAGCTTTCAACCTGACCCTTTGATGGTCATGCTGGTGCTGTCGTTCTGGTGGATGTTTGCGCGCTGGACGAGATTTCCGTCATGGATCAATGTGCTTCTCGCGGGACTTTTGGGCGGGCTGGCGATATTCATAAAGTTTTCCGCTGCCTTCTTTGTGATCGGTGGTGCGCTTGGTTTGGCATTATCGCGTTTCACACTACGCGACCTGTTGCGGGATCTTCAAGTATGGATGATTGCATTGCTCGGCGCGCTGCCGGCTTTGCTGTATCTGGTGTATGGAATTTTCATCAGGGGCGACCTTGCCAGCCAATTCAGTGGACGCTTTATTCCTGCACTGTTGCTAAATCCCTTTAACTACCTTCAATGGGAAGTAAAGCTGAACATGGCTGCGGGTGGCATTTTTGTCATGCTGGGCTTGCTCAGTCTCTTCCTGATCAAAGACAAGCGTATGCGGTTCTTTCTATATGGATTATGGGGGGCATATATTTTGTATGGACTTTTCTTTAACTATCACATTGCCACGCATGATTATTATCATCTGCCGTTCATTCCCATTGTGGGACTATCGCTGGCGCCGCTTGGGGATTGGTTCTTTGCGCGTTTAACGGACGCAGTCGTCCAGCGTTGGATGCGAAGCGCGGTGTCCATCATCCTGATCTATGGGTTGTTCTCCGTGGTATGGAGTGTCCGCAACCAAATGAAGGCAGTGGATTATCGTCCAGAAGCCGCCCTGTGGGCGGGGATCGGTGAGCAATTCGATGAAGAGGCACGTGTAATTGCCCTGACTCAGGATTATGGTTCACGTCTGGAATATTGGGGTTGGCGCAGATTCGCCACTTGGCCCTATGTCGGAGACGCGGGGTATGCCAATATACGAGGCGGAGTTTTCTCCTTCGATGATTTGTTCAGTAGATACTCTTCAAAAATGAGTTTTTTTCTTGTGACTGATTTTGATGAATTCAACCGGCAGTCTGAACTCAAGGCGCGTCTGTTCAATTCCTATCCTGTTTATTTTGAAGGCGATGGTTACCTGATCTTTGATTTGAAGACTCCCGTGCAGCCTGATACAAGTGGATCATGACCTCGCCTGAACTTTCCATCATCATACCCGCCTATAACGAAGAGGCTCTGATCGGTAGTACTTTAGATTGTTTGAAAACCTATCTTTCGGCGCGCCCTGAAAAATACGAGATCATCATTGTAGATGATGGGAGTCAGGATAAGACCGTTGAGTCCCTTCAGAAGTGGC
>DATKED010000288.1:0-4354 GCA_035512375.1 Anaerolineales bacterium | reverse complement strand
CTGAACCAGTGGCCGAAGTAAATAAGCAGAGTGAGTTCAATCTCCATAACATGACAATCTGGCAGAACAGCAAGCTCGATGCGAACCGTCTATTCGATGCCTTCTGGTTTTTGTTTGCCGTATTAACACCTGCGGTTGCGTTGGTGGTGCCGTCATTTAAACAATTTGCCGGCCGATTCATTCCAATCGTCTTTTGGGGTTTGGGTTTATTGTTTTTGTATAACTACTTGTGGGCAAAACTGGCAAAAATCATCTATGAAGCCGCCTACACGTTTGACCGGATTACGTTGACCCAGGCAGTTCAGGAAATCAAGGAGAGTAACTACGCGGTCATCTTCATCCTTGTTGGGGTGTTCGCCGTGCTGGATCTAAAGAAATCGTAATTGTTCGTGTGTACTTATATTTACTGGCCTGAGGAATTATTCGGTAAATGAAACTTTATTCGGCGGAAACAAGCAAGGATCTTGAAAAGAAATTTGCATCCTGTCAACTGGACAGGCCTATGCGCGTGGAACGTTACGATGCCGGTGTCCTGCTCAATTATGAAGTGATGTCAGTTTCATTGGGGGGTGGCTGTTCACAGGTATCATTGCTTGTAGAGAATTTCGTCGGCGGTGGGTTTGCGGGACAGGTCTATAAGGTAAGGGTATTGGCTATTGATGGGGGACGTTCCACACTTGCGGTCGATCAAACCTATGCTTTGAAAATTTTCATGCCTCCCTCCAGGTTGGCACTGTTCTTTAGAAATCTTTTATATTGGACCGGGTTTCAGGGACCGTTTCAGTTGCAGGTCAATCCTGCCGCGGCGCGAGCCGGGGCATTATGGCAGAAATTTATCCAACGTGGGGCCGCAATACGCTTTAGGGATGAGAAGGCTGTCAACGAGGTCCATGGGACGCTGGTGGATTCCTCTCTGGGTAGTTGCGGCGAGGTCAGCAACTGGGTGGAAGGACGGACCTGGCGGCTCGAAGTGGATGATCGCGTCGATTTGCTCGCCTGCTGGGAAAGAGGCGAATTGGATGATGATATTGCACCAGGTTCGCCGGAATATCGCCACAAAAGATCCTTTATGCGGGATTTTGTAGAGTTGCTGCATGAAATGGGCGCGCATGAGTTCGCCCGCCAATATGAATGGTCCACGTGGAAGAGTCAGCCGAATGTTCTCAAGCGCCTCGAGACTGACCCTGATCCTGAGAGCGGTTTGACCGCGGTGGATTTTCGAGCCGGCCTGACCCTGCTCCCATTCCTGCCGATGAGTCCGGGCGATGTGAAATTGATCTTCCAGGGAATGAAGCGTGGCAGTCTCATTCAATTTGACCGCGGCGATTTGAAGCGACTTGAAGCCTTTGTCCAAACCCATCGGGCGCATTTTGCTGACCTGCTTCCGCTGCTCGACGAACTGAAGGACTGTGAGCGTATCTATCGAAACTCCATCCCGGATGTCACACATAACGGGCTGCGAGAATTTTTCAACAAATCGTTTCGAGACACGAATGCCAGCAGCACGCTCACTGGCTGGCGCATCAAAAATATCATTGACGATGTCACCGAAAAACGACTGCGCAGAAGTGGTCCTTTCCTTCTGTTCTTTTTCCTGCTTGGACTGATTCCATTTTTGGGTGCAGTCCTTCGCAAAGCAATTGGCAGAGCGGACTATCGTTCACATTTCCTCCGTCTTCTTTACGATATCCGCTATATAAAAAGGGCTTTCCTTGCCAAACGGGTCGAATTGCTGATCCGCTGGCATCGCGAGGAGCGGGTTACCAAGGAAAAGGTGGAGAGGATTTACAGATCCCCTTTGCTCTATCTCTACCATATCCCGATTTCCATCTTGCCTGTTGGCCTGCATCGTTTCCTCTCAGACCGGGTGTTCTTCCTCAAAGTTGGATACGACATTTTTGTGCGCCCGATCCGCCTGTATTTCAATGCGTCCATGCGGGAGCAATGGTTGAGGGAGATGGTCGAGGAAGGGAGGGACAGGCAGATGATCAGTACCGAGGATGCACAGGAGATTCTTTCGCAGCTGGGCGATCCTTACATCCACAAATATTTGCAGAGTCTCGCAGTTCATATCTGCATGTCACCCGTCACGCAGGTTATTTCATTTGGATTGGCGGCATACTTCATTATCACCCATCCTGAAATGCCGCAGGCACAGGCTTATGCAGTGGCAGCGGGCATCATAGCACTCTTTCAGGTCGTCCCTGTTTCCCCTGGGTCACTGGCACGCGGGTTGTATGTTTTGTATGTTGTCATTAAGGAGCGTAATTTCAAGGATTACAGTATTGCTCTGTTGCTCTCTTTCTTTAAATACATCGGCTATTTGTCCTTCCCTATTCAGATGACGTATCGCTATCCAGCTCTGGCGCGGTTCATGGCGGGCTTCTGGGCAACCCGAACCGTCCGATTTGTGCCGGTCTTCGGTGAGAGCGGAGCATTGCTTGAACACAAAATCTTTACTTTATTCTACAATCTGCCGCTCACCATCCGCCGGAAAATGGGTGAACGTGCAGAGAAGCGCAAAATGCAAAAGCCGCGCGTCTGGCATGCAGTTTTGATCGTGCTTGCTCTTCCGGTGCCGGGAGCTTACATCGAGTACCTTTCCATGATGAAGACCGGTTTCATTCCGAGCCTCAAGCAGATCGCGCCGGTATTGATCGTGGCAGGATTCGTGGGCGGGGTTTTGGTCAACCTATGGAGTGGAGGTGCGTCTTTGGCTCAAAGGATGATTCTAGCCGTGGCCAGTGGCATCGGCATCGGTGTGCTCATCACGGTGTTTTCCTTCGCCTCGAGTTCGAACACGGCCAATGCGCCCATAACGGTTTTATCCAACACGGTCTGGCGTTCATTTATCATTGGGACACTCTCTGCTGCCGGTGCCGTCCTGACGGAATTCAGGACATGACACTGGTCAACTGGTACTCTATGGAGATTCTGTGAAAATGAAGCAATACAAATCCCAGGTGGTTTTTTTGATCGCTGCTACGGTGTTTCTTGGCATTACATTTCTGCCTCTCTTTGCAAACGAACGTACGCTCGATACGTTTGCTAGAGAGGATGGAATCGTCGAAAACCTGACAGCAATTTATTTACTCGTTACCTCCTTATTGTTTGCGGCTGGTTTTTTTCGATTTCGAAGCTCAGCATGGCTGTTGCGGTTGTCATATCTGGGTCTGGCGTTGCTTTTTTTTCTGGGCGCGGGCGAGGAAATCAGCTGGGGGGAACGGATCTTTGGTTGGACCGAACAAAATTTCATCAGAGAGAGAAATGTGCAAGGTGAACTGACGCTCCACAACCTAGAGTATTTTCAGGGTGACGATTCCCTTCTCCCTATAAGTATCTCACAGCTATTTATCGCGTTTACCTTTGTTTTTGCGGTGCTGATCCCCCTGGTTTGCATGCTTTTGCCCAAGCTCGGAAGCTTCGTCGCCGCACGATTTCCCGTGATGCCACTTTATCCGGGTCTGCTGGTGGTGATCACCTATGTCTTACAGAAATCAATGCTTAGAATTCTGCCGATGTTCCCGGCGTTGTACCAGCACACGAGCATGCCGATTCCGCAGGGAGTCCACGAGATACGCGAGCACGGCTACACTTTTGCCCTGCTGGCATCAGCCATTATTTATTTTTCGAGGGAAAGGGCAAACAAGGCTGAGTCCAGCCGAGAAACGCAAGGGGATTTGACCGGACCCAGTTCGATCATGGCGGTCAGAATAGATAACGAAGGAGATAAAATATAAGTCCTGTCGTGCAGCAGCTCATGGATACTTCCATGTCGATGCAAAGATCGAATACGGCAAATGCCATTCCGTCCGTTGTAGATCGAATGACAGAACTGCGCTTGACATCATGAGTAATAAGAGTTTTCGTTATAAATTGATAGCAGCGATTGCTATCATGTTTTTTCTGGTCGTTCTACATACCTCACAGCCAGCCAGCCCGGTTGCAGATGATGAAGTACCGCAAACGCCCTCTTTAAATTTGGTGCCATCTGCCACGCCTGGTACTGCTACACCTGTTGCTAAAGTTGAGGACCCTACGTGTAAACGACCTTATCCAGACTCATCCATTTGGAATATCCCTCTGGATTGGTCGATAGCGAAGATTCACCCGATGAGCGATTTGATGATGAATGCATTTTTTGAAAACGATGATTGGATTGGAACAGATACTTCACAATATACACCCAATATGTATTGGGTGTCGAACAGCACCCCTCTCGTGCCGGTGCAGCTTCGGGAAAATCGTTTTCGTGATGCGATTGATGATCGGGAAATACGCTATGGTGAGCCTGGTGGGGTCGTCTGGATGCCGATCCCTAGTGATGCGGTTCCCGCGGTAGGGACAGATGGAC
>DATKED010000287.1:0-12934 GCA_035512375.1 Anaerolineales bacterium | reverse complement strand
ACCTTGGAAACCATACTGCCTTCACTCATGCGATATTCATTCAGTAAACGATTGTCGGATGAAAGCAAATAAAGGACAATCAATTCGGTACCAAACGCGCGTGAAAGCAAAGCGAACATACGTCGGGCGATCTGATCGAGGCTGCGACCCGAAGAGACTGTTAAAGCAAAATCATTCAATGTCGCCAGGCGACGCAAATGACCAGCCAATTCCGCAAACGTGATGATCGTTTCCACAGCCGGCGCGACCTGCGTAGCTAGGTCAATCAATCGATTCCATTCATCATTTCTAAAAACAGTGTTGCGCCACAAAGCCAATGCACCGATCAACCTTTGACCGATGACCAACGGCACACAAACCCATAACTTCGTACTCGACTTCAAGCCCTTATGCGGGATTTCAACCCACAGTGGGTCACCCCGATTAACCACCATGGGCGTAAGATTCCGACTCAGACGACGCAATAGACTGTTCCCATCAATGGAAAGGATAAGGCTGGCACAGGCTGGCGCGTTCCATTGTGCATGCACCTGAAGAGAGTCACCACGTCGAATGGCAAGCCACCCTCCCTGCACCGAAACGAGACGCACAAAAGAGGCAAGAGCGCGATCCAGGGCACGCGGCATGTCATAGGGGTTTTCCGAATCCAGGTCGGGTATCAATAAAGATGCTGCAACGGATGCTGAAGCGGAACCATCCGAACTGGGTGTTTCCGCTTGCATTCCAGATACCACGAGGCGCCAGAGACGCTGCGACTCCGTGGTCAATTGACTTGCTCCTGCCAGCATCACACGCGATACATCCGGTAGAGGGAACGCAAACAACCTGCCCGCCTTCAAATTGCTGGATTCAGGTAAAGAGACTGAGCGGCTCTGCCCGCCACTCAACGCGCCACAAAGCCAGGAGTCTACTTCTGCCTTGCCCAGGAATTTCACCAAAGAGGGATGTGCCTTTTTTGCAAGATGATAACTGGCAAGCACGCGCCATTTCCCCGCCTCACGTTCCACCAACGCTGACCAGGACGTAGCCGTTAATTGACTGGCTTCTTTTAATTGGTTCTCAATTTTTGTAAGAGTTGGCATCGCTTTAATTATACAGCAGACACTCATCGGCTGCATTTCTTACTTCTGCTCCTTACCATGATCAGCGTCAGTCCGTGCGATGGTAAAATCATTCCATGACTGATCTAATCGTAATCGGCGGTGGATTGGCTGGCAGTGAAGCAGCCTTCCAGGCAGCTCAACGCGGGCTCAAAGTTCGGCTCTATGAAATGCGTCCCTCCATGCAAACGGGCGCGCATCAGACTCACGATCTGGCTGAACTTGTCTGTTCGAATTCCCTCGGCTCGAACCTCCCTGACCGCGCCTCAGGGTTGCTCAAAAATGAGGCACGGATTCTCGGCTCGATGCTTCTCGAATGTGCAGAGTCTGCATCCCTGCCTGCAGGCGGCGCGCTCGCCGTTGATCGTGAGCTCTTTGCCAGGCTTGTCACCAAACGCATCAAAAGTCATCCGGGCATTGAAATCGTCCGTGAGGAAGTAAAAGAGATTCCCCAGACGCTTTCCATCGTCGCCAGTGGACCACTTACATCTCACTCGCTTTCAAAATCCATTACTGGATTAAGTGGTGAGGAACATCTCTTCTTTTTCGACGCCATTGCACCGGTGATCCATGACGACTCGATCAACATGGAGGTTGCTTTTCGAGCTTCACGCTACGGCATGGGCGAGCATGACGAAGGTGATTACATCAATTGCCCGCTGACCAGGGAAGAATATTATTCGTTTGTGGAAGCCCTGCTCCAGGCAGAGCGGATCGAATTACGCTCATTTGAAGAGGCGATCAAAAGCGGCGTGAAAGCCGGGCATTTCTTCGAAGGCTGCCTGCCTATTGAGATTATTGCCGAACGTGGGATTGACTCGCTGGCTTTTGGTCCCATGCGCCCTGTGGGACTGAAAGACCCGCGCACCGGCAGACGTCCCTACGCCGTTGTGCAATTGCGCCAGGATAATCTCGCCGGCAGTCTCTATAACCTTGTGGGCTTTCAAACCAATCTTAAATATCCTGAGCAGAAGCGTGTCCTGCGTCTCATCCCCGGCCTGGAGAATGCCGAGTTCCTGCGTTATGGTCAGATGCATCGCAACACCTTTATCGCTTCGCCAAAACTTTTGCGCTCAACCTTGCAGCATATCCAACGCGATGATCTTTTCTTCGCTGGTCAGATCACCGGTGTCGAAGGTTATATGGGAAATATCGCCACAGGTCTACTGGCAGGCATTAATGCGGCGCGGCTGTATCATCGTGAAGAACCGATCACGCTCCCACAAATCACCATGCTTGGGGCACTATGTCATTACGTTACCCATGCTGATCTCAAGGATTTCCAGCCGATGAAAGCCAATTTTGGAATCCTTCCACCCCTTGAAGAGGCTTCAAGACTCGGGAAACGTGAACGCGGCAAAGCCTACGCTGAACGCGCGCTTGGAGCTCTTTCATTGGCAGTGCGTAGCGTGACTGAAGGGAGCGAAATAGAGGCGTGACAAGAAAATCCGTCGCACTCTACCTGTTGATCATTGGTCTCCTGCTCATTGGCGCGATAAGTTGGTACGCGTACTCGTTTCGTCTCGACGACGCTCGACACGAACTTTCCCAGCCGACAGCCGATCCCGTTTTATTTGATGGTCAACGCGCCTATGCAGATGTTCACACGCAGGTCGCTTTCGGGGCGCGTGTGCCCGGGTCTGAGGGACATGCCCAGATCCAGGAATGGATGCGGGAGGAGCTCGAAATCGCAGGCTGGCAGGTCGAGATCCAGGAATCTGAAGCATTAGGACATCCCATCGAAAATGTTGTTGCAAGGAGAAATGCGGATCCTCCACAGATCATCTTCGGCGCACACTACGATTCACGCATGTTTGCAGATAGCGATCCTGACCCCGCACGACATACCAATTTTGTCCCCGGCGCAAATGACGGTGCATCCGGGGTAGCTGTATTACTGGAACTTGCGCGTTCATTACCGGAAGAGACAGTTCCGGTCTGGCTCGTTTTGTTCGACGCGGAAGACAACGGACGCATCGAAGGTTGGGATTGGATCCTGGGCTCGCGCGAATTCGTGAGGAATAACCCTGTGCAGCCACGCGCTGTCGTCATCGTGGATATGATCGGCGATGCTGACCTGAATATTTATAAGGAACGCAACTCGGATCCCGCCTTGACCGATGAAATCTGGGAAGTGGCAAAAGGATTGGGGCATGAAAGCAAATTCATTCCTGAGTATAAGCATTCCATGATAGATGATCACACACCATTTTTGCAGGCAGGTATTCCAGCCATTGACATTATTGACTTCGACTATCCCTACTGGCATACCGTTCAGGATACCCCTGATAAGGTTTCAGCAGAAAGTTTGCAAATCGTGGGAGAGACATTGCGTACTTGGGTAATGCAACAAAGCGAACAACCCTGATAAAATGGCGCTATAGGTCATTTTGCGAAGTCCCCGAGTAGGGAAAGCGTGACCCAGCGAAGAAATGTCAAAGAAAACCACCACACCCCCTGTTCAAAAAGTTCTGGCAAAGATTCGCCCATCATGGATCACGCGCGTTGGGCAGGAACTGGCACGCGGCATGGAAGTGCGTGCCGATTTCGAAGACCAACTGGCACGCTTCTTTGATCTGCTCGAACAATCGATCACAACCGGAGACCCCGCCTGGATGGATTCCATCCTTCTCGATTGGGCGAAGTCATCTACTGAGACTGAGCTTGAGGAAGAGCCTTACCACGTTTCGTTTTTGATCAACCGCATGATCGCGCTGACGATCCAGGTCTCGCGTGAAACGCTGACGAAACAACAGGCGCTCGACCTTTTGGCCGCAGTGATACCAATTTACACTTATGGCCTTGAAGTGGTCGCACGTTACGAAATGGAAACCCGTGTGGCACACATTTCCAGTGAAATGGAGATGGTCCAAAAACGAATGGAACGCGTCGATAGAAGTAAATCCGCGTTCATTTCTGTTGCAGCACATGAGCTCAAAACACCCATCACGCTCATCGAAGGTTATGCATCCATGATGGATGACTTGATGCAGCAGGGAAAAGGCACAAACCTTGATAGCCTGCTGGCTGGGATGACCACCGGCATCGACCGCCTGCGCTCAATCGTCGATGACATGATCGATGTCTCAATGATTGACAATGACCTTCTTCAATTGAACTTCCAGCCCATGCAAATCTCACAAATGCTGGCTGCGCTATATCTGGAAGTTGAACCAACAGTACGTGCCAGAAAACTTGCGATAAATATGAAGGAGTTTGATGGAAGCAAACAATGGATCTATCTCGACGCGCCTCGCATCATGCAAGCCTTGCGAAATGTGATCATTAATGCGATAAAATATACGCCCGGTGGCGGGACGATCACGATTGATGGAAGAACATTGTCAGGCTTTATTGAAGTGATCATAGCCGACACCGGCATTGGGATCTCTGCCGACGACCAGACAACGATCTTTGAGAAGTTCGGTCAACTCGGGCGCGTGGATCTACACTCCAGCGGGAAGACAAAGTTCAAAGGAGGTGGCCCCGGTCTGGGTCTCCCGATTGCACGTGGTATTCTCGAAGCCCACGGTGGCTCAATCTGGGTCCAGTCGGAAGGTTACAATGAGATCAGGAATCCCGGATCGATCTTCCATATCCTGATCCCCGCCCGCATTGAATCACCCGATCCCAGGATGACAAAGTTATTTGATTCACTTGGAAAGAACGAAGATCAATCGGTGGTCGAGTAGTAGCGCCCGGAATCGAGACTCTCACAAAGGTGTATGGCTGAAAGAATAAATGGCTAAAAGAATTCCACAACCAACCAATCTCCCGCGGGAACGCGCGTTCCTCGTTGGCGCGGACCTCTATCAACAAAAATCATTCCTTTCTTTGGAAGATTCACTCACCGAACTGGCTTTATTATCTGATACGTCAGGTCTTGAGGTCGTCGGTGAATTGACCCAGAAGCTGGATCGCCCGCATGTGAAGACCTACATCGGTCCTGGCAAGGTGGACGAACTAAGAGCGCTTGTGGAAGAAACACTTTCACAGGTGGTGATCTTCGACGACGAAATTTCGCCGCGCCACCAGCGCGAATTGCAGGAAACGCTGGGCAGGAATGTCCGTGTGCTCGATCGCACTGCGCTCATCCTCGATATCTTCGCACAGCACGCGCATACGAGCGAAGGCATGTTACAGGTGGAACTCGCGCAATATGAATATTACCTGCCAAGACTCACCGGTCAATGGACACATCTTGAGCGACAGGCAGGCGGCGGCGGCGGACGCGCTGGCTCGACGGGAGGCGTAGGCTTGCGTGGTCCTGGTGAAACCCAGTTGGAGGTGGATAAGCGCGCCATCCGCAAACGCATCGCGCATCTCAAAAAAGAATTGGAAAAAGTCCGCGCGCACCGCATGAGATACCGCGCCCAGCGCAAGCGTTCGCGCATCCCGACCGTGGCACTCGTGGGTTATACCAACGCTGGCAAATCGACGTTACTGAATAAGGTCACAAAATCGGATGTATATGTCGCCGATCAATTATTCGCGACGCTCGACCCAACAACAAGGCGCGTGGAACTGCCTGGCGGGTATCAGGCTCTTTTTACTGATACCGTGGGCTTCATTCAAAAACTACCGACAACACTGGTCGAATCCTTCCATGCAACGCTAGAAGAGATCGTTGAAGCTGATCTGCTACTGCACGTGGTGGATATTTCACACCCCAACGCGTTGAACCAATTCGAATCTGTGCAGCAAACACTGGATGAACTCGGCGCGCATCATATCCCCATACTTACTGCATTAAACAAAGTGGACCAATTACGCGACCCGGATTCTGCGCGGGATGTGGTGAGTCGCTTTTCGAATTCAGTAACCGTTTCTGCCCTGAATGGAACGGGAGTCAAAGATCTGCTGAGAGTCATTCAGGAAGAATTATATGAAAAATACGCGCCGATCCTTGTGCGGCTTCCCTATCAGCAAGGCGCGCTGATCTCGCTGTTCCATGAGGCAGGGCAGGTCGAGCGCATCGAGCATGGACGCGGCGGCGTGGTCATGCAGGGACGCATCCCCGGGCGTTTGCTGGCGCAGTTCAGCGGATGGCAGGTTGACACAAATCATCACGAACCCGAAGAAGAGGAAGAATTATGAAATGGCTTTCGAGACTGGTTGACAACGCATCGAACTTCTTCGCACATCGCAAAGGTCTGTTGCCATTGCTCGGCATCCTGCTGGTGATCGTCAATTATATTTTGCCGTTCATCTTTGGGTTGAACGTGATTACCGGGAGTAATTTGTTTTTACATTTGGGTGTGATCATCGCCATCTTCGGCATGATGCTCGCCTGGGCCTTGTAAACAACAGCCCCTGAGCCGCGGAAACTCAGAGAAAAGAAAAAGTCAAGAAGCCTCCGCGACTATTTAATTGTCAAGTCATCTAGCCAATCAACTCTCTGCACTTCCCCCGACTCTCTCAACAACATCGGCAACAGAGATTTGAGCTCGTCCGGATCACCTGACGTATAAAATTTGACTTCACCTTTTGACTCTGATGTGTTCCTCTTCCCACTGGCTTCGAGCAGGCGCCCGGTCTGTTTCGCCACTGCCGGAGCGGGATCGATGACCCGCACGGTTTCTCCTACGATCTGCTGAATCAGCGGGATCACAAACGGATAGTGGGTACACCCCAACACAACCGTATCAATATTTTTCTCCAGCATCGGCAGGAGCGCATCTTCCAAGATCTTGCGCGTTTCTTCGCCAATCAAATTTCCCTGTTCAATCTGATGAACCAATCCATTACACGTGTTTTGGAATAGTTCCACTCCGTTTGCGAACCGTTCGACAACGGAAGCATAGAGTGCGCCTTGAAAGGTCGCCGGAGTTGCCAACACACCGACCTTACCAGTTTGGGTTCGTTCCGCGGCAGGCTTGACGGCCGGTTCCATGCCCACGAATTGGACATCAGGGAACTTTTCACGCAAATCTTTCAGCGCAGCAGCAGAGGCAGTGTTACAAGCCACAACAATGATCTTTGCCCCCTGATCTAATAAAAAGCGTGTGATCGCTTCTGAGAAATCTCGGATCTGCTGCATTGGGCGCGAACCGTAGGGAATGTGTCCCTGGTCACCGAAATAGATGATCGACTCTTCGGGCATCTGCTCACGAACCGCGCGCAAGACGGAGATCCCGCCCACGCCAGAGTCGAAAATGCCGATAGGGGATATTATTGAAGATAACATTGGAAAATCATTCTACTGACCAAATATCTTGGGCGTATCAAATTATCACCTCCCACATTTCGGTAGCATCCTACTTCCCCGCCGCTTCGATAAACTTCCGAAACAAATTCCTTGTCGGCTGCTGATCCGTCAGCCCCTCGGGATGCCATTGGACGGCGAGCCCAAAAGGATGGTCGGGCAGTTCAATTGCCTCAACCAATCCATCAGGCGAATGGCCCGCGACACGCAACGAAGGCGCGATATCCTTGAGTCCCTGGTGGTGGAGACTATTGACTTTGATAATTGGCTCGCCAAATATTTCCGCGATACGCGTCCCCTCTTCGATCTTGACTTCGTGCACGAGCACCGTCCGCATGTTGCCGGGATAGGAATGATCGAGCGCGTTTGGGAGTTGGTCAGGGATATGGGTGTAGAGAGTGCCGCCGAGTGCCACATTCATCACCTGACATCCCCGGCAAATGCCGAGGAACGGTTTGCCGCCGGTCGCGGCAGTTTGGAGCATCTTCAACTCAATGGAATCACGCACCGGGTCCACGTCATCGATGCGGGGATGCGGCTCGCCCGGTGAATACTCGAGCCCGATGTCCCCGCCGCCAGAGAAGAGAATCCCATCCAAACGAGCATAGACCGCATCCCATCCATCTTCTGCAATGAGAGATGGGATGAGAACCGGTACGCCTCCAGCCTCCCTCACAGCATTAACATAGGATTGCATCAGCATGATGGTCGGTTGACCATATCCGTTCTTGGCTTGGTTGGTTGTAATCCCGATGAGTGGCTTCATGCCTTCAATTGTAAAACAAAAAGACCCTAAGGCTTGACCTTAGGGTCTAACTTGAAATTCCTAGTCGAATTTCTGTTTGAGGCGGGCGGATTTACCCGTGCGCTGGCGCATAAAATAAAGCTGAGCCCGGCGGACAACGCTGTGGCGCTCGACCACAACCTTGTCGATACGCGGCGAGCGGAGCAGGAAAGTGCGCTCCACGCCGATGCCATTGGAAGCCATGCGGCGAACGGTAATGGAGTGATCATTGCCACCCTTGCGCATGCGGATCACGGTGCCTTTGAACTCCTGAATACGCTCGCGGTCACCTTCTTTGATCTTGACGTGCACACTGACGTTATCGCCAGCTTTCACGGCGGGTACTTTCTCATTCTGTTTGGCTTCGAGAGCCTTGATAATGTCTGCCATTGTCTTTCTTCCTTGGTATGATTTCTTCTAACGCGACGGTGGATTATAGCACGCATTTTCTGTATTCACAAGCATGATTTGCCACACACCTGCCCGGGCGGGCAGCGCCAGGGGAGACGCGGAGACACCGAGTTTATTTTTCTCTGTGTCTCTGTCAGTGGTTAATATCTCCGTATTGCCAGCACGGCGTTGTGCCCGCCGAAGCCGAACGCGTTACTGAGTGCAAGATTGATCTTTTTCTCGCGTGCCTCGTTCGGGATGTAGTCCAGATCGCATTCGGGATCGGGCGTCTCATAGTGGATAGTAGGTGGAAGCATCCCATCGCGCACTGCCTGCACACAGAAGATCGCCTCCAATGCGCCGGTCGCGCCCATCATGTGCCCCGTCATGGATTTGGTCGAAGAAATCGGGATCTCATACGCCTTCTCGCCAAACGCGGCTTTGATGGCACGCGTCTCCGATTGGTCGTTGAGCGGTGTCCCCGTCCCATGCGCGTTGATATAACCTAGTTCATCGGTATTTGCCTTCGCAGAAGCCAGCGCCATGCGCATGGCGGCTGAGCCGCCCTCACCATGTTCGTGCGGCGCGGTGACGTGAAATGCATCCGCAGTTGCGCCATAACCCGCAAGTTCGGCAAGGATGTTTGCATCGCGCGCCTTTGCATGGGATTCCGTTTCCAGCACAAGCACCGCCGCGCCTTCCCCCATGACCAGGCCGTCTCGATTCTTGTCAAACGGCTGAGGCGTCATCGAATAATCATCGTTGCGACGCGACATCGCGCCTACCCGGTCAAACGCCGCGACACCCACGGGACAGATCGTCATTTCTGTCCCGCCCGCGAGCGCAGCATCGATCATGCCAGCTTTTAGCATCAGCATGGCAGTACCAATTCCATCTGCACCGGAGGCACACGCCGAAGCTACAGAAAAACATGGTCCCTTGATCTGATGGTCAATCGCGATCATTCCCGCCGCGCCATTCGGCATCAACATTGGAATTAAGAAGGGGCTCACCCGCCGCGGTCCTTCTGTATGATTCGTGATGACCGCATCCTGCAAAGACTTTATCCCGCCAATTGCCGAGGATACAAGTACACCGATCCTGCTCGAATTGGCTTCCGTGACTTCCAACCCTGAATTGGCAAGCGCATCTTTTGCCGCAGCCACGCCCAATTGTTCAAAGCGGTCACGGCGCCGCGCCTCCTTTGCATCCATGTAGTGACCGGGCTCAAAGCCTTTCACTTCCGCTGCAAAGTGCACATTCAATGCCGAAGGATCAAACAACGTAATGGGCCCCACCCCCGAAACCCCGTTGATCGCGTTCCTCCAACTTTCCTCGACGGCCAACCCGAGTGGGTTAACTGTCCCCATACCTGTAATAACGACTCGCTCCATTCACGCCTCGCATTCAAAACAAATTATGGACTTTGCTGTATAGAGAACCCCGAATACGCTTACGAGTCACGCTTCGGGCGCAGCCGCAAGCGGACCCCGTTTCGATGTGCCAGTGCCACTTCAACCTTTGCCTACTCCCCCGCTTTCGGAATGTAATCCCCTTCCACCCAAAATTCGCCACTCGGGCTGACTTCCTTCTTCCAAATCGGAACAATTTCCTTTAAACGATCAATCCCATAACGCGCGGCGTCAAAGACCCCCGTATCGCGATGTGCCGCCGTGCAAGCAATGAGGACGGTCGGCGTTTTGGGATAAAGCTTGCCGACTCGCTGGACAATGGCGATCCCCTCGACGACGGCCCAGCGCGTGCGGATCTCCTCCGCGACCTGCTTCATCTTGGCTTCCGCCATGGGAATATAGGCTTCATATTCCAGAAACTCGGTTTCATGCGCATCGCCGCGGCTGGTCTTGCCGCGCACCATACCCGTAAAAATGGCGGCCGCGCCTGTGCTGGCGAGTGTGATCCTTGCCAGCAAGTCGTTCAGATCGATTTCGTCTTCGGTGATGGAGAAGATGGTTGGGATTTCCATAATTGTTAATCTGTCACTGCGGGGCTGGCAATGACATTATCCTCCCGACACCGGCGGGACCATTGCCAGTTCCGCGTTTTGGGGAATGACAGCATCATCAAACGCGTACTCGCGATTGATGGTGATCAACACGCTTGACATTGAGTCCTTAAGGTTCGGGTATTCAGCCGAGATCTTATCTTTCAATCCCTGTACAGTCAAATCAACAGGAATATCCAGTTCCATCGATCTAGCCCCGGCGCGGTCGCGGAGTGTGGCAAAGAACAATAGTTTTACACGGTTCATGAATTTCTATATCCAGACATCGTTTGCAGCCGTCCGTTCATTGACGACATCACCTGTATTAACCGTACCTGCCGGTTCCACCAGCAGGATGTGGCACTCCTGGTAAGCGACAGGCTTATGTTCCAGTCCTTTCGGCACAACGAACATCTCGCCTCCATGCAACAGCACCTTGTCATCCCGAAATTGAATTTCCAATTGACCTTTCAACACGATAAACACCTCATCCGTTTCAGGATGCTCGTGCCAGACAAATTCTCCCTGCACTTTGACAACCTTGAAGTGATAATCGTTCATCTGCGCAATGATCCTGGGAGACCAGTGCTCAGCGAAGATGGCAAGTTTTTCTTGAAAGTTGATAGGTTGATAACTCATTCATCCTCAATTACTACGTCTCCGCTTTGACCACCGTGTTTCTCGATCAAGCGAATATTTTGAATCCGCATGGTTTTCTCCGCGGCTTTTGCCATATCGTACACGGTCAACGCGGCAACAGAGACTGCGGTCAAGGCTTCCATTTCGACACCTGTTTTGCCGATCGTTTTTGCCAGGGCGGTAACTACCACGCCAGGGATGGAATCGTCCAGCACGAGGTCTACATCCACTTTGGTGAGCGGCAGAGGATGACATAACGGGATCAGCTCGGAAGTCCGTTTGGAGGCGCTTATGCCCGCGATCTGCGCGACAGTGAGAACATCGCCTTTTTTGATCTGCCCCGCGCGAATCAATTCCAAGGTTTCTTTCTTCATGTGAATTTCACCACGCGCGATGGCGATCCGCTCCGTGTCAGGCTTATGACCGACATCCACCATGCGGGCGCGGCCCTGGTCATCGAGATGAGAAAGCTTATTTGCCATGAGGAAATTATATCGTATGCAGAGTATAATTCACCGCCTATGGATAACCTGCTGAACCGCCAGCTCAACTACACTGTTCGGACCGCGGTTTATGAGGGACCGCTCGACCTGCTGCTCGACCTGATCGAGCGCGCCGAACTGGACATCACATCGGTGTCTCTGGCAGCAGTAACAGATCAATACCTGGCATATATCAATGGCCTGGAGCAGGTGAATGCGGACGAAATTTCTGCCTTCCTGGTGATCGCGGCAAAACTGTTGCAGATCAAATCTGAGGCGTTGCTACCCCGGCCACCTGCCCGTACACTGGGTGAAGAGGACCTAGGACGTTCCCTGGTTGACCAGTTGAAGCTCTATAAACGCTTTAAAGAGATCGGCGGCTGGATGAACGCGCGGGAACAGGCAAATCTGCGAACCTACTTGCGGGTGGCTCCCCCGCCAAAAGTTGAACCAAAACTGGATCTGTCGAATATCACGCTTGAGAGACTTGTGGCTGCGGCAGAAGAAGCTTTTGCAAAAGAGCGCAATCAACAGCCACTGGGTATGATCATCGCGCCCCCGCGCATCACGATCCGTGAGAAGATCGACCTGATCGCCAAAGTAATGAAGGAAGTGGAGCATTCCACCTTCCGTGCACTGCTCGAACCGGGCGCATCCCGATTAGAGATCGTCGTCACCTTTTTGGCGATGCTTGAACTTGTGAAGCGTTACCGAATCAATGCACATCAGGAAGACTTGTTCAGTGATATCGAGATTAACCGCATGGAAGAATGGAAAGAAGACGAAGAAATTGACATTGAATTTGAATAGCGTCAGTACCTATTGGCATTGAGCTTTTCAGCGATCGGATGCACAGGGTCTGGTCGTTTTTGTTTTTTATATCGATCGAAAAGCCACAACGAAATCAGTGCCCCAAAGTTATCAAAGATCATCACATCCCATATGGACGCATATCGTCCGGGCACCATTGATTGATGAAACTCATCGGTTACAGCGTAAAGAACAGCAAAGCACCAGGCGAGCCACCATTTCTCCTTCCTGAAATTCAAGGCCCGCCAATAGGAGGCTGCAAGAAGTGCATAACCAATCATATGCCCACCCTTTTTGACAATCCTATCCGCCCAGTCAAAGCTTGGCAAATCAGAAGCAGATCGTGAAGAGAATAAAAAGATAACGAGCATCAGAAGCAATGCCGGCAGCCAACGGAGCACAATTTGAATTGGTTTAGACATGGATAGAATTAAACCACAAGTTAGACAGGTCAAAAGAAATGAGGTTTTGCTGAAGAACAACGGGAAGTGGTTGCTCTTTAGCGATCCCCATCGATTGGTC
>DATKED010000286.1:0-7337 GCA_035512375.1 Anaerolineales bacterium | reverse complement strand
ATCAAAACCGGGCAATCCGCTTTAGTCTGACGGAGATCGAACTTGCGCGCACGTTAACCAATCAGGCCTCCATTGCCCTGGAGAATGCACGATTGTATCAATCCACGCTTTCCACAGCAGAGCGCTTCTCCATTCTTAATCAGGCGAGTTATCAGGTGAGCACCAACCTTGATCCTGAACAAATCTATGTTGCCGTCCACAAAGCCGCGCAACGATTGATGCCGGTCGAATCCTTTGTGATCAGCCTGCTGGATGAAGAGACAGACGAGATCGAAGGTGTTTATCTTGTGGATGATGACAAGCGCGCCCCGATCACCCGTATCCCGCGTGACCAGGGCTTGAGCGGACAGGTGATTTCGTCCGGGCAGCCTTTGCTATTGCATGGAGCCGAAACAGTGGAAAACATGAATAGCGTAGTTTATGGAAGGCCAGATACACCTCTGTCCATTCTGGCTGTGCCAATGACCTTAAGCGGTAGAACCGTAGGTATGCTCTCGGCGCAGAGTTACCATGCAAACGTGTATGCTGAAGATGACTTGCAGATCCTCAGCACACTGGCAAATCAGGCGGCTGTTGCCATTCAGAACGGACGTTTGTTCAATGAAACCGAACGTTTGGCGCGTGAGTTGGAAATGCGTGTGGTCGAGCGTACGGCACAGTTGCAACGCGAACAACAGAATACAGAAACCCTTCTGCGAATTCTCACAGAAGTATCTTCGAGCCTCGACCTTGACCGCGCCTTGAACCGCACACTGGCATTGCTCAACGATGCGATTGGGGCTGAACAGGGAACGATCATGCTGCTCAATGCGGAAGATAACCTTTTGCATTACCGCGCCGGTTACGGTTACCTCACTGACAAAGTCTCGGTAGAGGGCCGTGGGTTCAGGCTTAAGATCGGTGAAGGGTTGGCGGGCTGGGTGGTGGAGCGTCGCGAACCTGCCCTCATCATTGATCTGCTGAGTGATCCCCGCTGGTTGAAGGCCAGCGCTTCTTCTCGTGAACATCGTAGCGCGATTGCCATGCCCTTGCTGGTTGCAGAGGATGTGATCGGCGTGCTGATGGTTTTCCATCGCAAACCGAATTACTTTAGCCCTGAGCTGCTGAATATGGTCAAAGCCATCGCGGGACAAGTGGCCGTCTCCATCAACAATGCGCATTTGTATGAACTCATTCGCGATCAGGCGGAACGTCTGGGAAACATGTTGCGACGTGAGCAGGAAGATGCCAGCCGTTCGCAGGCTATTCTTGAAGCTGTGGCTGACGGCGTGCTGGTCACAGGTCCTAGTAATCGCATTTCCTTCCTCAACCAGTCTGCCGCACAGATCCTCGACCTTGAACCCGGCCGGGTGATCGGCCAATCCTTGGACGTCTTTGGCGGTTTATTTGGAAAATCAGCCGGCACATGGATGGAGACCATTCGGAATTGGTCTGAGGGTTCTATTGCGTATGAACATGGAGATACGTTCGCGGAACAATTGGACCTGGAAAACGGTCGTGTTGTATTGGTGCACCTTGCTCCTGTCATATTTCAGAATGATTTCCTCGGTACTGTGTCTATTTTCCGTGATATTACCCATGAAGTGGAAGTGGATAGGTTGAAGTCTGAATTTGTGGCCACTGTCAGCCATGAGCTTCGCACGCCCATGACATCCATTCGCGGATATGTGGATGTCCTTCTGATGGGTGCGGCTGGCGCAGTAAATGAGAATCAGGTGCACTTCCTGAATATCGTCAAAAACAATACGGAACGACTCAACATCCTGGTCAATGATCTGCTGGATGTCTCCCGGATCGAATCAGGGCGGGTCACCCTTTCCCCCCAGGCGCTCGACCTGCGTGAGATCGCCGAGGACGTGATCGGAGATGTATTGCGGCGCTCTCAGGAAGAGAATAAACCCATGGCGCTTTCATTGGATGCGCCCAAAAAATTGCCGCATGTCTATGGAGATATAGAGCGCGTACGTCAAATACTCGGTAACCTGGTTGACAACGCCTATCACTACACCCCCGATAATGGGACGATCACGGTTCGCATCCATTCCCCCAACGGTGGAAAGGAAGTACAGGTGGATGTGAGGGATAACGGTGTGGGTATTCCTCTCGAAGATCAGACTCGTGTGTTCGAGCGGTTCTATCGTGGTGAACATCCGCTGGTATTGGCAACACCGGGAACCGGCCTGGGGCTTTCCATTGTTAAGCAAATTGTGGAAATGCATAAAGGTCGTATTTGGATGAAGAGTTCGGGTGTGCCGGGTGATGGCAGTACCTTCTCTTTCACCCTGCCCATCTACGAAAGACAATGAGGATTCAATGGCAAAGATTTTGATTGCAGAAGATGAACGTGATATTCGCGATCTGATCGCATTTACCCTGCGGTTTGCCGGGCATGAAGTATTCGTGGCGACCAATGGGGAGGAGGCGGTCGAATTGGCGCCAGAGGTAAACCCTGACCTTGTCCTCATGGATGTTCGTATGCCGCGCATGACGGGTTATGAAGCCTGCAAACTAATGAAAGCAAACCCCGACCTCAGGGATATACCTATTGTCTTTCTTTCTGCGAAAGGACAGGAAAGTGAAATCCAACAGGGTCTGGATGCTGGTGCTGAGGAATATCTTCTAAAGCCCTTTGCCCCTGATCAGTTGACGAATCGGGTAAAAGCCATTCTTGTGAAATTCGGGAAATAATTTTTGAGCGCAATTCTCCTCGATAGTTCCATTGTGCATTACGAGGTGTTGGGACGCGGCCGTCCTGTCATCTTTTTGCACGGCTGGGTTGGCTCATGGCGGTACTGGATCAGTGCCATGCAGATCACCTCAACCTCCTATCGCGCCTATGCCCTGGATCTCTGGGGCTTCGGAGAAACAGCTCATAAGGTGCTGAATTATTCTCTTGAACAGCAAGCGAACTTGCTTGATCGTTTTCTCCATGAAATGGGAATTGGCAAGATCGCCCTGGTTGGTCATGGATTGGGTGGTTTGGTTGGAATGACCTTTGCAACACGCTTCCCTCAAAGTGTGGACCGAGTCATGGCGGTCAGTTGCCCCCTGGATTATCAGGCGGTTCACACCCGTTTGCGGACGGCTTCGCCGGTCGAACTGACCGAATGGCTGTCCAGCCGCACCCCGGAAGCGAACACCGCTCTATCGGATGCTTCCAAAGCCGATGCGAAGGCTATTGCGGACTCCATGATTGGGTTACAGACGGATAATCTCTTCAGCAGCTTCCGCAGTTTGAATATTCCCTGTCTCCTGGTGTATGGGGATAAAGACCCGGCAATTACCACCCCGGATGGAGAATACTCCCTTTCGACACTGACACATCAAATCGAACTGGAAGGTTCGGGGCATTTCCCCATGATCGACGAGACCATTAGATTCAATCGCCTGCTTACCGACTTCCTCGCACTCGATTCAGGTTTGAGCCCGCGCGAATTGCAAATGAAAGAGGAGTGGCGCCGTCGCGTGAGATAAACCTCGCGCCGAGCGGGACGCAATGGAGACGAAGCGGACCTGCGGTGGGATAGGTGTAGTCGGACGCACACAAGACGTGCGTAGGCAAAAGTTTTTGAATTGACAACCTGAAAATTTAGAGTATATTTATAGCCAACAATTGAACGGGGTGTCCCACGCTGCGGGACTGAGAGGAGCGAGCCGCGCTCAACCCGAATTACCTGATCCAGATCATGCTGGCGGAGGGAACATATACTTGTTACTCAAACATCCTCCGCCTTCGGAGGATTTCTTATTCCGGTCCCTCTCCCTTGAGGAGGGGGCTGGGTGAGCGTGATATGCAGCGCATCATTATCTTCGCCAATGGCGAACTACCTGACCTTGACAAAGCCCGCCTTCTCCTGCACGCGGATGATTACATCATCTGCGCGGACGGTGGCACGCGTCATGCGCTGGCGCTCAACGTCAGACCAAATCTCATCATCGGAGACATGGACTCTGTCGAAAAGGAACAATTGCAGAAATTCAAGGAAACTGATGTTTCGATAGAATTGTTCTCTCATGATAAGAACGAGACTGATCTCGAACTCGCGATCACTCGCGCCGTCGAACGGAGTCCAACAAGGATTATCATCGCCGCAGCTCTCGGTGGACGACTCGATCACACTCTTGCTAATATCAGCCTGCTCACCGATCTGCGACTTTCAACCTTTGACATTCGACTCGATGATGGGGTGGAGGAGATTTTCCTTTGTCGGGCGAAGTCCCCGAGCGGGGATCAGGTTGAGGTCCACGGAAGAAGCGGAGATATTGTCTCATTGCTCGCGTGGCAGGGCGCGGTGTCCGAAGTCCAGACCACAAATCTCAAATGGGCGCTCCACAAAGAGACGCTCTACCCCGATAAAACGCGCGGCGTCAGCAACGAAATGACTGACACGATTGCATCCATTTCAATTGGATCTGGATTGTTGCTCATCCTCCATCGCCGCCAATCGTCAATCGAAAATCGTAATTCGTAAATCAAAAGGTTTCCATGAAAAAGCTAACTTTACTTCTCACATCCTGCCTCTTTCTTCTTTCTGCATGTGCATCTCAACCTGCCGAGCTTCAAACCATCACGATCATGACACATGATTCATTTTCCGTCAGTGAAGAGGTCGTTAAGATTTTTGAAGATGCCAACAATGCCAAGGTTGTCTTCCTGCAAAGCGGTGACGCGGGCGCTGTATTGAACAAAGCCATTCTCACAAAGGATGCGCCGCTTGCCGATCTGCTTTTCGGTGTGGATAACACCTTTCTTTCGCGCGCCCTCGCAGCGGATATTTTCGAGCCATATGAATCATCACTGTTGAATGAAATACCTGATCAATACAAACTTGATGATTCCAACCGCGCTTTACCTGTGGATTATGGTGACGTGTGCATCAATTACGACAAGGCTTATTTTGCTGACAATGATCTGGCTGTACCGCAAAACCTTGAAGATCTTACAAAACCTGAATACGCGGACTTGCTCGTCGCTGAAAACCCCGCTACATCTTCAACGGGACTTGCGTTCCTGCTCGCAACCATCGCACATTACGACGATTCGTTCACCGACTACTGGCAGGCGCTGAAAGATAACGGCGTAGTGGTTGTAGATGGCTGGGAAACCGCCTATTACACCAACTTCAGCGGCTCCTCAGGGCGCGGACCACAGCCAATGGTCGTTTCGTATGGGACCTCTCCTGCCGCGGAGGTGATCTTCGCAGAGAGGCCACTGGACGACGCACCTACTGCTTCCATCCTCGGACCCGATACCTGCTTCCGTCAAATTGAATATGTCGGCATTCTCAAAGGGAGTCAGAACCGTGCGCTCGCCGAAAAATTCGTGGACTTCATGCTGAGCAAGGAATTCCAGGAAGATGTGCCTCTGCAGATGTTTGTCTATCCTGTCCACCCAAATGCTATCTTGCCTGATGAGTTCACCAGATATGCGCAGGCTCCCGAGCAGCCTGCTGTTCTCTCTCCTGAGGAAATTGCCGCCAACCGCGACCAGTGGATTCAAGCCTGGACGGATGTTGTCCTGAAATAACATGAATCAAACGATGAACCACGGAGGCACAGAGGACACGGAGCAGATTGGAAAACTCCGTGTCTTCGTGTCTTCGTGGTCAGGACGCGTGATCCTCTGGTTACTCCCGCTATCCTTCCTTGTTATTGCCTTCTTCTTTCCCCTTTCCCGTATTCTCTTTCTTACCTTTAATCCTCAAACTCTCACAAGCGAAAACCTCGTTCTCGCTTCCCGCGTTTTGCTATTTACTTTTTACCAGGCAACACTATCCACTCTCCTCACGCTCCTCCTGGGACTTCCTTCTGCGTATCTCTTCGCGCGCTATAACTTTCGAGGCAAATCCCTCCTCCGCGCATTGACCGCGGTCCCATTCATGCTTCCGACCGTGGTCGTCGCAGCGGGCTTCAGCGCCCTGCTCGGTCCACGCGGATTAATTCAGAACATCGTTCCTCACCTTTCATTCAATTTCATTGGAACATTAACTGCCATCTTAATTGCCCACGTCTTTTACAATACTACGATCATTATCCGTGTCGTTGGCAATGCCCTCTCCAGCCTAGATCCCAAACTCGAAGCCACCGCGCGCTCCCTCGGCGCAGACTCGCTGCGCGTCTGGTGGAATGTGATTTTCCCTTTGCTGCGTCCGGCTCTGCTCGCATCATCCCTACTCGTCTTTCTCTTCGACTTTACCAGTTTTGGCGTCATCCTTTTGCTGGGCGGGTCTCAGTTTGCAACCCTCGAAGTGGAAATTTATCTGCGGGTCCTCAGGCTTCCCAACCTGCCTCTTGCTGCACTTTTATCGGTCATTCAACTTATTTGTACAATCATCTTTTCCATTCTTTATTCCCGCTTTGCCTCACGCGCCACAATTCAAACCGCCCCGCGCTCTGCTGAATCGAATATTCGCAGGCCCAAAACGTTCCGTGAAAAAATCTTTGTTGCAGCTCTTGTCTTTTTTCTCACTTCTTTCTTTTTACTTCCTCTTTCCGCCCTCCCGTTCCGTTCCCTCTTCCGCCTAGAAGCGGACCGTGGTCAACGCGGCGAAGTTCAATACGGCTTCACAACCGATTACTACACCGAACTTTTTGTTAATCGACGCGGCTCGGTCTTTTATGTTCCGCCAATCCAGGCAACTGTCAATTCGTTGGGATATGCAGGTGCAACGGTTATCCTCTCTCTCCTGCTTGGTTTTCCCGCTGCATTCGCACTGGCAAAGCCGACCCGCCTCGAACGGATACTGGACCCGCTGATCATGCTCCCTCTCGGTTCTTCGGCGGTGATGCTCGGGCTTGGCTTCATTATTTCCTATGGCGCCTGGCTGACTTCTCCCTTGCTTGTTCCATTTGCCCATACGCTGATCGCATTGCCGTTTGTCATCCGCACATTGCAGCCAGCCATCGCATCCATCCCTGAACGGTTACGTCAAGCCGCGTCATCCCTCGGCGCCTCGCCCCTGGAGGTCTGGAAAAACATTGACCTGCCCATTCTCCGCCGCGCGACACTCGCCGCCGCGACATTTGCATTCACGATTTCCCTGGGCGAGTTCGGGGCAACGCTGTTGATCTCACGCCCCGAATACCCAACCATCCCGGTTGCCATCGAACGTTTTCTATCGCAACCTGGCGGCTTGAATTACGGTCAGGCTATGGCCATGGCAACCATCCTGATGCTGCTCACCATCACCAGCATTTTGCTCATCGAAAAGTTTCGCATCCCAGGGTCTGGAGAATTTTGATGCTGGAAGTCCATCGCATCTTCAAAACCTATGAAGGCAAACCGCTCCTCAACGATATCTCCTTCAAAGTGGATACAGGCGAGACGATCTGCCTGC
>DATKED010000285.1:0-5495 GCA_035512375.1 Anaerolineales bacterium | reverse complement strand
AATCTGTGTGTTTTTATCATGCTCACATCCCTACCCCAACCTGTCATCTTTGCTCACCGCGGGGCATCTGCCCATGCACCAGAGAATACTTTGGCTGCATTCGAGCTGGCACTGGCACAAAATGCAGATGCCATTGAACTTGATGTGAAATTGTCGGCAGATGGGCATGTTGTTGTGATTCATGATCCAACGGTAGATCGTACAACGGGCAGTCATGGCCGCGTGAAGGATCTGTCGTTAACACAGATGCGGTCGCTGGATGCAGGCAGGTTTTTTTCAGAGAAATATAGAGGGGAGCAAATTCCCACACTTGAGGAAGTTTTTGAAGCTGTGGGGAAACGCACGTTTATTAATGTGGAGTTGACCAATTACAACACACCGCGTGATCAACTGGTGGAGACGGTTTGTATGCTGGTCACGAAATTCGGATTGCAAAAACACGTGATGTTTTCCTCTTTCTTTGCCTTGAATCTTTCGAAGGCGCGCGCCTATCTGCCAGGTGTGCCCCGAGGACTGCTGGCTTTTAATGGATTTCTGGGTGCGTGGGCGCGTTCGTTTGGCTTTGCATTTGGCAGGTACCAGGCCCTCCATCCCTTTCTGAAGGATGTAACTTCACAACAAGTCCAGCGGGTGCATCGCTTGAATCGACGCATCCACGTGTGGACGGTCAACGCGGCAGATGATATGCGCAGCCTGTTTCATTGGGGTGTGGATGCGATCTTTACCGATGATCCATGGCTGGCTGTGCAAGTGAGAAGCGAATCAAAATGAAGTTTGGAACCTTTAATGGTGATCAACCCGCAGCCTGGAGACGAAGCATGACGCATCGCATGGGGGAGGAAAGCAGTTGAAACGCTTCTTCCATTTGCTGACCCTGCTGATCGTCATTATCTCTTTCCTCGAAGCGGCGCCTGCCGCCCGCGCCGAAACACGGTTCCAAACCTCGCAGGCCCAGGCTGTGCTTGCTTCCATGACGCCAGAAGAACGGGTGGGACAGTTGTTTCTGGTTACATTTCAGGGGATAGAGACACATGATCAAACACAGATTTATGACCTGATCGCCAACCATCATGTGGGTGGCGTAGTGTTGCTCGCAGGCAATGACAATTTTCTCCCTGAACCTGATACGATCTCAGGCGCACATCGGTTAGTTACCGCTTTGCAGACAATCGAGTCGAATGCTGTTGCGACCGGATCCGGTTCGGGAACCAGCGCGCCGCCGAACGACGAAACCTATGTTCCCCTATTTATTGGGATTTCCCAGGAGGGTGATGGCGCGCCTCACGACCAAATCCTAAGTGGGCTAACGCCATTGCCCAATCCGATGGCGATCGGCGCAACGTGGAAGACAGAACTGGCACAGCAAGTGGGTGCAGTGCTGGGACGTGAATTGAGCGCTCTGGGAGTCAATCTATATCTGGGTCCCTCCCTCGATGTGGTTGAAGCGCCGAATCCCTCTGCACTGATCGATCTGGGCCCGCGCGTGTTTGGCGGCGATCCGTTCTGGGTGGGAGAGATGGGACGGGCATATATCTCAGGGCTGCATACCGGGAGTGATAACCGCATGGTGGTGGTTGCCAAGCATTTCCCGGGCCGGGGTGATTCCGACCGTGCCCCGGAAGAGGAAGTGGCAACCGTTCGAAAATCGCTCGAGCAATTGAAGCAGGTTGAACTCACTCCGTTTTTCTCGGTCACGAATTCCATGGAAGCGGCCGGGCTTGTAGATGGGCTACTTGTCTCACACATCCGCTACCAGGGGTTTCAGGGAAATATCCGGGCAACGACCCGTCCGGTGAGTCTGGATGCGGCTGCACTTTCGGCGATCATCTCCTTGCCCGAATTCACGACATGGCGGGGGAATGGCGGTTTGATCGTCAGCGACGCATTGGGAAGTCAGGCCGTGCGTGACTTTTATTCACAGAGCGGAGAGAATTTCCTGCCGCGCTCGGTGGCACGGGATGCCTTCCAGGCGGGCAACGATTTGCTCTATCTGGGCAATATCACCTCAGAAGACCCGGATGAAGATACTTATGCGGCCACGCTGGGCATCCTCGATTTTTTTGCACAGCAATATCGTGCGGATCGTGCCTTGGCGCAGCTGGTTGATACGGCAGTCTTGAGGATCCTTGCTCAAAAATTCCGCGTGTACGATGAATTCACTCCTTCGAATGTGAGTACACCGGAAAGTCGTTTGGCAAGTGTCGGTTCTTCGCAGGAGATCATCTTTGAAGTTGCGCGCAGTGCGGCAACGTTGATCAGCCCGGATCCGCAGGAATTGAGCACATTACTGCCTCGTGGGCCCAATCAAGCTGACCGCATCGTATTTCTTACAGATACTTCAAACTTCAAGCAATGTACCACGTGTCTGTGGCAGGAGAGTCATGCCGCAGACGCACTCCAAAGGACGGTTCTGCGGCTCTATGGACCCAATGGAAGCGGTCAGGTGTTTTCCAGCCGGCTCAATTCCTTCTCGCTGGCAGAGCTTGAACTGATGCTGAACGACGAAAGTCAGACGGATATCGCAGGCATTCTGGAACGCGCCAACTGGCTCGTGATCTCCCTGACAGATGTCAGTGAGGGACAGATTTCCCTGCTGCAGCGTTTCTTTTCCGAGCGCCCGAACCTGATCCGGGATCGGAACGTCATCCTGTTCTCGTTCACAGCGCCGTATTATCTGGATGCAACAGATATTTCCAAGCTGACGGCTTATTATGCTTTGTATAGCAAACAACCGGCGTTTGTGGAGGTGGCTGCGCGCTTGCTCTTCCAACAACAAATATCTTTGCAGGGCGCGGCACCAGTTTCCATCCCGGCGGTGGGATACGATCTCATTGTTGCTACCTCTCCTGATGAAGATCAGATTATTCCACTGGCGCTCGACCAGGCAGTTGAAGAAGTCACCCCCACCGTCGAAAGCGGAACGGTCACGCCTGAAGCGGAACCTACACAGACGCCCATTCCCCTTTACCGCATTGGCGACACGATTCCTGTGCAGGCGGGACCGATCATCGATCATAATCAGCATATTGTTCCGGATGGAACCCCGGTTCATTTCATCATGTCCACGATGGATGAAGGCGGGGAAATTTTACAGCAGGTGGACTCAACTACAGTGGCTGGTGTGGCGCGCGCTTCGTTCGCGATCAACAGACCGGGCAAAGTTGAAATCAGCGCGGTCAGCGAGCCAGCGGTCCTCTCCGGCGTGCTTCAGTTCGACGCGTCCAACGAAGGCGCGGCGGTAACCGTTGTTGTCCCTCAAGTCACCCCAACGCTACAGTCTACCGCCACAGTGACGCCAACCCCCGTACCTGAAAATGATCTTGTTTCTCCGGAGGGATATCCACGAGTTGGCATCTGGCTGCTCGTGATGCTGGCTGTGGTCGGTGGCGCGGTCCTGATGTTCTGGGCGGTGAGCAGTCTTGTTTCTCCGCGCTGGGGCTTGCGCTGGGCGCTCTGTGTTTTTCTCGGTGGATTGGCGGCCTACAACTATCTTGCACTGGATTTCCCCGGCGCGGCAGAGTGGATCGCTTCCTCTACCGGCGCGTTTGGGGTGTTACTCTTGACATTTGCCGGACAGCTGATCGGGTCTCTGGGGGCGTGGGTTTGGATGCAGTTCCTTAGCGGATCAAGGTCGCGAGAAGACTGACCAAAAACAGGACTGCTGAGCTCCATGCCAGAGTCGCTTCAGGGGGATGCGCGAAATAATCCCAGACAGGTTGCGGACGGGCGCGTCGCACTGTGATCGGGAGAGTGGGTGCTTCAGTGTAACCCAGCAAGGCCTTACGGAACTCATTGACAGTGTCGGGGCGTTCATCTGGATGCAGGGACATCGCCCACAGGATGGCTCTCTCGGTACGCGGGGGAATGGCGGAATTGATCTGTCTTAACGGGAACAGGCTTTCGGGTTGAAGGAAGCGCTTGCGTGCATCCACCGGCGGCTCATTTGTAAGCAAGTGATAAAGTGTGGCACCGAAGGAATAGATATCGGAACGAATGCCCGTGTGGATATCACTTCCGCCGTATTGTTCGAGCGGAGTGTAAAGTGCAGTGCCTTGTCCCTGAATAATCGTTATGGTGACTTCTTCCGGCGCGAGGATCTTCACGAGGCCAAAATCCACCAGTTTGATCAGTCCATGGGGCATGAGCTTAATATTGCTCGGTTTGATATCACGGTGAACGATCGGCGGTTCCTGGCTGTGCAGGAACGCGAGAGCATTGGCAACCTGGTCTGCCCAGGCTAGCACATCGACTTCCTTGAGAAAGAATTTTTTGCGGCGCGCTTCCAGCAGCCGGGTGCGCAGGTCATCGCCCGGAACATAATCCATTACGAGATAATCGCGCGCTCCATTGGAAAAGAAATCTGAAACTTTTGGCAGGTTGGGATGATCGAGGCGCGCCAGAATGGTCGCCTCACGCAAAAACTGGTCGCGGGCTTCATCTCGAATGTTTTCCGGGAGGGCGCGGTCATATTCGACCTCTTTCAACGCGCATTGGCGGCCCTTGAGTCGGGTGTCATCGGCAAGATAGATCGAGCCCATTCCACCTTGACCAATCTGATCGCGAATCTTATAGCGACCGCGCAATACCTCCCCGTTCTTGAGGGGTGGGAGCAATGCTTCTCCTTTAGCGTTTACTAATCCATGGCGATGTTTCTGGCAGATCTGTTTCGGCGTTAGTTCTGCACAGAAACGCATCTTTATGCTATATTATTATAATACTGCTTGCTGGTTTATTTCCAAACTGGGATGTTGAGACCGTTCACAACGAGCAGTCTTTGTTTGGATACCGAGCACATCATAGAATAATATATACTCCGTTTGCCAGGCTTATAAAATTCAAATCCATGAGACTTTCATGAAAAAATTGCCGGAAGAATATCCTTTGTTGGTTGCCCAAGAGGGACCACTGAAAGGTCAGCGTTGGCAGTTAAGTCAGACGATTGTATTGGGACGCGAAACCTCCTGCGATGTGGTGGTGGCTGACCGTCAGATCTCGCGGTTTCATGCACGCATCACGCCGACCCCGGAGGGCATGATCCTCGAAGACCTGGGAAGCAAAAATGGTACGCACCTGAATGGGATTCCTTTAACTGCACCGGTTGTCCTGCAGGACGGCGACCTTGTTTCTGTGGCGATGGCTCAGCAATTTCTTTTCCTCACTTCCGATGCAACAATGCCATTGTTGGAGGGCTCGAGCCAGCCTGGCCGCCTGATGATGGATCAGAAATCGCGGCGCGTTTGGGTGAATCAACAGCAGCTTGTCCCGCCTCTCTCTGCCCAACAATTCAAGTTGCTTTGGCTGTTATATGAGAGTCACGGTCAGGTCGTGAGCCGCCCCGATCTGGTTTCTACAGTTTGGGGAGATGAGCAGGCTGCCGGGGTCTCTGATCAGGCATTGGATGCGCTGATCCGTCGTCTGCGTGACCGGATCGCGGCACTTGACCCGACCCATCAATATATCGATACCGTGCGCGGGCACGGCATCCGGCTGGATAA
>DATKED010000284.1:0-9140 GCA_035512375.1 Anaerolineales bacterium | reverse complement strand
ATTTTCTCCTCCTAATCTGCTGCGACAGCCGCAGTGGGTTCGTCTTCGTGAAGTTCGAGCTGCCGGCGTTTTTCAGGCCACAATCCCTCCGGTCTGGTCAGCATCATGGTCACCAGCAACGCTCCATACACCAAATAACGGAACTCGGCGAATTCACGCAGCAGTTCTGGCGCGGCGATCAAAACCAGCGCGCCGATGAACACTCCAGGGATTGAGCCCATCCCACCAATAATGATCAGGCTGAGTACATTGATGGAAACCAGGAAATTCATACTGTGTGGGTAGACTGAGGTTAGCTTTGCAGCGAAGATCGCACCAGCCAATCCCGAGAAGACTGCGCCTGTGGCGAAAGCCAACAGTTTTGTAGTTACGTGGTTGATGCCCATTGCCATAGCCACGTCTTCATCTTCGCGAAGTGCCATCCAGGCGCGTCCGAGGCGGGAATCTTTTAGCCGCAAGGCGATAAAGGCTACAATAACCAGACCAAGCAGGAAAAGATAGTAGAGTTCCTGTTGCGTATTCAGCACAATGTCGCCGATGCGTGGCTGGGCGATTCGCTGAATCCCTTGTGTCCCTCCGAGCCATGGGCGCAGCCAATCTGAGAGGACCAACAGGCGGACGATTTCGCCAAAGCCAAGGGTAACAATCGCCAGGTAGTCCCCACGCATCTTGAGTACCGGGAGGCCGAGGACGAAGCCGGCCAGGAACGAAGCCAGCAGTGCAAATGGAAGCGCCTGCCACCAGGTCAGCGTGGCGATACCCAATTCGGGTGAGGTCAGTATGCCCATGGTATAGGCGCCAATTGCAAAGAAGGCCACATAACCAAGGTCGAGCAGCCCGGCGAAACCAACGACGATATTGAGTCCCAGACCCATCAGGATATACATGCTGACGTTGTCCAGAATTTCGCTGAAGAAGACTCCCAGGATGAGAGGTAACAGCAGGATAATAATTCCGATGGCTCCAAGAGTAAGCCAACGAACTGCTGGTTTCTGCTGGTTGAACATCTGTATCGAATCTCTTTTCGGCCTGCCCAACCGCCAGTAGCTGATGCCGCCCACCAACAGAAACAGGAGTATTGCTCCCACTATTGTTAGTCCGCTAAGTGCAAAGAACTGCCTGACGATGCTTGCCAGCGGCCCCCATCGGAAAGAAACCGTTACGATCAGGTCACGTAGCAAGCCAACCAGGAGCACCCAGAGAGTTGCCCGGATAATGGCATTGCGCAGTCTTTCGGGGAGAAGGGAAATGCCTACGGCAATCCCGCCAAGGACCAAACCCATTGCGAATAAGATCAGGGAGCCAGCGACCGGCCCTTGGCCGAATGTCAGAATACCGTAGAGTTGGGGTGACGCATTAATAAACATGGCCCGGAGGTTGACAACGCTTCCAAGTAGCACGAGCGCCGCCAATACAGCACTGCCTATCAGCCCGGAAAGCAGTCCGCCCTGGAGCAGTCTGGAGGCCGGTTGCTGTGGAATGCGTCGAAGGTTGTTATACGCCAGGAACAGGATCGGTGCCATAAATAAGACCTGGCCCATGGTGAACACCCCACTTACAATGTACCGCTGGCTAAAAGATGCCACCATGCCCACCAGCGAAAGCAGAACAGCCACCACGCCTCCGAGCAGACCTGTTCGGACAGCTTGCATCCAAATGGAATGGGATTTGGTTTCCATAAACTTGCCTCCTTAAGCCTTCGTCTGCGCCAGGCGTTCACCCAGAAGGCCCGATGGACGGAAAATCAGAATGAATACCAGAATGGTAAAGGCGATGGCATCCTTCAATTGGCTGGCGGCCGGAATTCCCAGTCCATTTAGAAATAGGCTGGGGCCAACAGATTCGAGCAGGCCCAATAACATGGCTCCCAGAAAAGCGCCTGGGACATTTCCAATCCCACCCAATACTGCGGCCGTAAAAGCCTTAAGTCCGGGGAAAAAACCCATAAAGAAATGAGCTACGGGAAACAAAAGGAGGTATAGAATCCCGGCAATTCCAGCTGAAATGCCTCCTAACGCAAAGGTGCTGGAGATAACCTTATCAACATTTATGCCCATGAGTGCTGCAACTTCTTTATCTTCCGAGACGGAACGCATGGCCTTGCCGAACTTGGTTCGTTGCACGATTACGTACAGGATCAACATCATGATCACAGCGCCTAGAATGGCCACAGCCTGGGTCTTGAAAATGCGGACGCTACCGAGAATCCAAAATCCTCTGAAGATATCCATCTCGGGATAGGGCTTTAGCCCAGACCCGTAAAGACCGCGGAAAGTGTATTGCAGAAAAAAAGATGCCCCAATGGCAGTTATTAAAGGAACGAGGCGGGGGGCGCCACGCAGGGGACGATAAGCGATGCGCTCGAGCAAAATTGCTACCGAAGATGAAACGCCTGCAGCGACCAGCATAATGATCAACAGGCTTAGCAATGGATATTGATTCCACCAGCCTATTGCGATCAATGCCTGTGCCATGAACGTGGCGGTAAAAGGACCGCTCATGAAGACCTCACTGTGGGCAAAATTGATCATTCGCAGAATACCATATACCAGCGTGTATCCCAGTGCGATCAATGCATAAACACCTCCCAGTGCAAGGCCGCTGATGGTGAGGTCGATCCACGTTGCCAGAGAGTATCTTCCTGTGTTCAACGTTGTGATCGAGCCCCAGACAACGCCGACCAAGATCAACACCCCTACCGCCCATACGAGGATATCTGTCAGTGTGACACGTTGCGTCCAGTTGCGAAGCATGTTTCAACTCCTTTGCCCGTAAGGTGATTTATCCCTGAAACGACCGGGTTTGCGAGATCAAATTATTCCCAAATAAATCTCTGATAGAAAAAAATCGGCACGATTAGTTTTACAATGAAGTCTTGGGCTACGATGTATTTCTTAGAATTGAGGGGCGAGACGCTTCGCCGCGCTCGCCCCTCAATAATTTAGATTATCTGCTTAATTGACAGATCTTTACGGCCAAACGCGCTCGGGCGGGAATTCCCCAGCATGGGATTCGTAGACGGCGATCTTAGGATCGGCGCAGTCGCCCGTTGGAGTACAAGTGAGACTACCGGTCAGGCCCTGGAAGCCGGATGTGGCGTACAGAGCGTCCCGCAAGGCTTGGCGTGGAATGTGCAGGCTGCCATCCTCGTCCTGTAGCGCTACTTTCTCGATCGCTGCGAAGATCAGATTGGTGGCATCGTAGGCATGCGCATGGAAAACGCTGATCGGCTCGGTGCCGAACATTTCCTGATACTTGGGCTTGAATGTAGCTTCATAGTCCGCGCCAAAGGCTGCCAGGTCTGGGCTGGAAAGGTACAAGCCTTCAATGGCTTCGCCAGCACCTTCGACCAGCTGCTCTGAGAACATTCCATCGGCGCCCATCAGGTAAACCTCTTCCAGACCAGGAACTTCCTTGACCTGGCGGGTGATCAGGCTGCCTGCATTGATGAAGATCGGTAAGTAAATGATCTCCGGATTGGTAGCAGCGATGTTGGTCAACGCGGACTTGAAGTCGGTGCCGTTCGGGTCAACCGCTTCGGTAGCTGTAATCGTACCGCCCATTCCCTGGAAACTCTCGGCAAACACTTCCTGCAACTTCTCGGCGTACAAAGAGCCATCATGAATGGTTGCCGCTGTCGTTACCCCTAGCTCTTCGAAGGCAAACTGTGCCGCCGCAGCGCCCTGAACAAGGTCACTATGCGCGGTGCGCAGATAGCCAGGATGGCTGTTCTCATTGCCTTCCAAGGTCAGATCGGGTGCTGTATTGGACGGCGAGACGATGGCAAAACCGGCCTGCGAGAGTAGCGGGACAGCTACGCGGGCTGCCCCGGAGCACGATGTGCCGATCACAGCGACAATGGTCGGATCGGCGGACAGCTTGGTGCCAGCCGCCTGGCCGCCTTCGGCCGAACAGCCGTCATCCTCGCCGGTTAACTGGACATCATGACCGAGAAGCTGTCCCTTCTGTGAAATGGCAACTTCGATGCCATTGCGCGAGTCAACACCGAGGGTTTCATCGGGGCCTGAGATCACCAAGGCATAGGCGATGTGTATGGGTTCTCCAGGAGCGATATCGACGCAGCCCAGCGGATCAGTACATTCAAAAGCTGGAGCCGCAGGTGCACAGGCTGCGAGCACAACGCCTACAATTATCAGCATTGAGAGTAAAGCGTTATTACGCTTAAACATTCTTCTTCCTCCTCCAAATAGTTTGGGACTTATGGAACCTACCCGCTCATTGGCGGGGTTGACGTTGTGAGCCGACGAGGCTGTAGATGTCAGCATCACCTCCTTTGGCTAGGATTCGGTTACAACCCATTTAGCAAAGAGCCGGAGAAAACCCTTCCCACAGATATGAGTTTCTCACGGCTCTAAAATGGAAATATTAAGATACAGCATGATTGGCTATTTTATTATTAAAGGTCAATACTACGTGAAATTTTGCAGTCGGTCAAGTGCCAAATTCCCGGAATCTTATTTTTTATCCTGGGGTTTGTACAGTAACTGTTCACGGATCCGCAAATCGGTATTGCGGATTTTCATGGCCAGGTCTGCTGCAAGATTATACATCAAGCGATAGCCAAGCTGGGGATATGTATCACACAGCATGACGAGTTTATCACGGGGAATGATCAGAAGGCGCGTCTCTTTTTGAGATGCACAGGCGGAAGCGGATCGCAGTCCCTCATCAACCAAAGCTACCTCGCCAAAGTTCTGGCCCCGGCGCAACGTAGCAATAATCGAGTTTTCGCTCCCTGTATCGAATGAACCCACCAGCGACGGGTTTACAAAAATATCCACCTCTCCCTGGACGATAATGTACAGTTCCTTGCTGCCACTGTTTTCCCGGAAGATCAGGTCGTCCTTTTGAAAATTTGCTTCCTGACAAATGTTGGCTACCAGTTCCAATTGCGTTGGGGTGAATTGATAGAAGATGTCACTTTGTTTGAGGAAATTAACGATAGAAGCAGTGGACACGGGCACCTCCGGATTATTTTGAGTGTAGCATAAACAAGGATGGAGTGCAACGCTTGCCACGAAGCAGCATTGATCAAGTCTTATGGGTAGGTTTGATTTAACCAATCGAGCGGATCCACCTGGACGCCGTTCACCCAGACCTCCCAATGCAGGTGCGCGCCTGTGACCCGGCCTGTGCCACCCACCAGTCCGATCACCTCTCCCGCTTCCACCATCTCACCCACATTTACCAAGATCTCTGATTGATGCCAGAAGCCGCTATATACGCCCCAGCCATGATCGATGATCGTCGCATTGCCCCGCACCGTTAATGGCGCAGCAAACACAACTTTACCTGGCGCGGGTGCGGAAATTTGCAGCCCTTCACCACCGGCAAAATCCAGACCCGTATGAAAACCCTCGATGACCAGCTCTGTACCAATGCCACGATAAATGCGCCGTCTCCCATAGAGGGAAGTGAATTCGTCAGGGTAGACAGCCGGGGATGCAAACCTTCCGTTCCAATAGAGGGTGGAGGTTGCCGGGCTGATAATGGAGAAAATAGTTCGGTTTTCCGCCTCGCTGACCACCGGGTCAATCGTCTCCGGGGGAACATAAAGCTCTTCCCTGCCATAATTCCCTGAAGTCACAACGACCATTTGTTCGAAGGCTTGCGTGCTTCCATCCGGGAGAGTTGCTTCCATTAATAAGGGATACACGCCGGGCTCCAGCAGCGCGTGGATGCCCTGCAGCGCCACCTGTTCACGGTTTGACTGAAAAAAATGCAGCGGCATATCCACCAGCATTCCCGATAATGCGACGCCTTCCTGCGTCTGCGCGCGGATCACTTCCGTGCTGCCCTGGGTTAAGGGCAGAGGCTCTATACTTGCGCCGAGAAAAGCGGATGGCAGGCCCGTGGCATTGCTGTCATTGCCAGACGTAGGGGAATAGAGAATATCGCCGGGCAAGGTGTCCCATGTGCCGCTGAGTTTGTTGATCGATGCGAGTGTCCATGGATCACTGTCTTGCTTGACCGCCAGTTCCAGCAGGGATTCACCGGTCGATGCAGTCATGCGCGTGCTCAGTGCTTGCTGTTCCTCCTGGGTCGGGACGATTAAACTAATTCCGACGTAGAGCTCTGTGGGACTGACTAGGCGATTCAATTTCTTTAACTGCTCATCAGATACCTGGGTGCGCCTGCTTAAACTTCGCAGGGAATCTCCAAAGGAAATGATCTCCGTTTCCAGAATACCGGTCACGCCTTCCAGCCCGGGAATGACGATCTGCTGCCCCTCCGATAAAACGTTTGGGTCGAGCGAGGGATTTGCCGCGATCAGGTCATTGATTGATACATTGAACCGTGATGCAATAAAGGAAAGGGTATCCCCCGACTGAACGATGTAAACAGGTCCGCTTGCCTGTGCAAAAGCGGGCTGGACTGTAAAGCTCAAAGTGAGGATGAAAAGTAGAAAAAGGGAAACGCGCTTAAGCATCCTTGAATTCCACGCCATCGCCAACTTCGAAATCGCTCCATCGTTCGGGATGGATTTCCAGCACATATTTTGCTGGTTGCCTTGGGACGTAAGCCGGCTGCCATGATTTCGCGAGCACCTTGTCCACCACCTGCATGGCTGAATTGATCCAGACCACGGACAGATCAAACGACACAAAGAGCATGTGGATGGAAGAGTCGAGGCGTGAATCGCGTTTTCCCACGAGGAGCAGGCCCTCGTCCCGCGCGAGGCGGGAGCGAAACGTGAATCCACGCAGTTGTGTAAGAAAGCTATTGCAGTACTTTATCCGCAGGGTCCCCTCGATCATCCTGTTTTTATTTTGAACGGTGATGGTTTTCGGCATAGACGAATTCAAAAACGAGGCGGTTTCAAGTCGCCTCGTTTATGCTTTGGATTTGAGAACTTTTTCAACGCTGCTCATCAAGTCCTGGGGGCTGAACGGTTTGGTGATGTAATCATCCACTTTTGCAATATGCAGGCCGAGCACCTTGTCGATGCTCTGCGCCTTTGCTGTCACGACGATCACTGGAATGTTCTTCGTTTTTTCGTCGGCTTTCATTTGCTGGTATACTTCCCAGCCATCCATATCGGGCATCATCAGATCAAGCAAAACAAGGTCGGGCGGTTCCTGCCGGATCATCTTTAGACCCTCGATACCCCCGGTCGCGCCCTTTACTTCAAAACCGCGGCGACCAAGAATAAGCCGTATCAGATCGATCATTTCAGGTTCGTCTTCAACGCATAAAATGCACTTAAGATTAGCATTCATTGGGATACCTGTGGTGCGTGAAGTTTACCATAAAGTATAGGCATGAAGATCATTACGTGGAATGTCAATGGTTTGCGCGCTGCACTCGGCAAAGGCGCGCTGCAATGGATGTGGGGACAGCAGCCAGATGTCTTCTGCCTGCAAGAGATCAAAGTGCGCCCCGATCAGCTTAAAGAAGATCAACGCCATTTTCCGGGCTATGACGTGATCTGGAATCCGGCTGAAAAAGCCGGTTATAGCGGCGTTGCGACGTTTTTGCGGAGTCCGCCCCTTGAGCTTCACCTGGGCATGGATGCACCTCTCTTCGATAGCGAGGGACGGCTCAGTTCGACGTTGCATCCCGGATTCCGTTTATTCAACGTTTACTTCCCGAGCGGCCAGCGCGGCAGGGAGCGGGTGCAGTACAAACTGGATTTCTACGCTCATTTGCTTTCCCTGTGTGAACAATTACATGCCACAGGCGAGAATATCATTATCACCGGGGACTTTAACACAGCTCATATGCCCATTGATCTCAAGAATGCCAAACAAAATGTACGCACTTCAGGCTTCCTGCCAGAGGAACGCGCCTGGGTACAGCGATTCCTGGACCACGGTTTTGTGGACGCGTATCGCCATCTTTACCCGGACCGAGTCCAATACACCTGGTGGACGTATCGCCTGTCGGCGCGTGAACGTCACGTTGGCTGGCGCCTTGACTACTTCCTCGTCTCGGAGGCGTTAATGCCTCTGGTAAAGGATGTACTCATCCATGAGGAGGTCCCCGGCTCGGACCATTGCCCGGTGGAACTGCTTCTCGAGTAAGAGCGGGGCTGGAATCCGCATCCAGACCTGCAAACGGGATATATTAGAGAAATATATAAGATTTTCTGCTGGGCTATTCTTGAGGTGCTCATGTTGGTATAATCTTTAATGGAATTATATTTTGGAGGCACAGTGAATCCTAGAAATCAGTCATTTGTTGTTACCTTATTGTTGATCGTTGCGGCTGTTGCCATGGTTGTCATGGCTGTTCAACGTGAGTCAGGTTCTCAAGAGTCGCTGACGATCAATGAGGTTGCGCGTGATGTCAAGGCGGGCAGGGTGGCCCGCGTGGTTATTGAAGATAATGATACCCTGCGCATTATCTATACAGACGGGGATGTGGATGGAGTGGAATCCTACAAGGAAACTGATTCAACCCTGGTGGCGCAATTACTGGCACTGGGCGTTACACCTGAACAGCTTTCTTCTGAGAATGTAACGATTGAAGTGCAGCCGCCCTCACAGTGGGCTGGGGTTCTCAGTGGCGCGCTGTACATTCTGCCGATTCTCTTTATGGTGGGTGTTTTGTGGTTTATATTCCGCCAGGCGCAGGGCAGCAATAATGCCGCCATGTCCTTCGGAAAATCCCGCGCCCGCATGTTCAGCGGTGAGCATCCCACCGTCACGTTTCAGGATGTTGCCGGTGTGGAGGAATCCAAGCAGGAGCTGGCAGAAGTTGTGGAGTTCCTCAAGGAACCACAGAAATTCATCCAGTTGGGTGCACGTATCCCGAAAGGCGTGCTGCTTGTCGGTCCTCCAGGCACTGGCAAAACACTCCTGGCAAAAGCAGTTTCGGGAGAAGCCGGCGTTCCCTTCTTCTCCATCTCCGGTTCTGAATTTGTGGAAATGTTCGTGGGTGTGGGCGCCAGCCGCGTTCGTGACCTGTTCGATCAGGCCAAGCGTCATTCTCCCTGTATCGTTTTTGTGGATGAAATCGATGCGGTCGGTCGTCAGCGTGGAGCTGGTTTGGGCGGCTCACATGATGAGCGTGAACAGACCCTGAACCAGATGCTGGTCGAGATGGATGGCTTTGATACCGATACCAATATCATCATTATCGCCGCCACCAACCGTCCCGATATCCTCGACCCTGCG
>DATKED010000283.1:0-4340 GCA_035512375.1 Anaerolineales bacterium | reverse complement strand
GAACTGACGCTGATGGGGCTCTTTGCTTCCCAATTTCTTCCGACCACCATTGGTGGAGATGTTGTCCGCCTGACAGGTGTGATGCAGATGGGCTTTGACCGTGCGATCTGCCTGGCATCCATTGCCGCGGACCGTTTGGTTGGTTTGGCAGGCATGTTGTTCGCAGTCCCATTTGGATTGATTCCTGCCTGGGAAAGCCTTGGGCAGGCTGCCTCTCACTCCTTTGCACTGATGGCATCCCTTCAGAGGCCGATCCGTTTTGTGCATCGAACACTGCAAACCTTTTCAACCTGGCTCCATCAACCGAGAGCGTTGATTACTGCCCTGTTGTGTACATGGGGAAATATGCTCTTTATTTTCAGTGCCATCTATATGCTTGTGGAGGGATTAGGGAATCATGTATCGTTCTGGCTGATCGCCGGTTTGTACAGCCTTTCATACCTTGTTACCCTCATTCCCATCTCGATCAACGGCTATGGTTTACAGGAACTTTCCCTGACCTACCTGTTTTTGCATGTTGGCGGTTTGAACGCGGCAACGAGTCTGAGCGTGGCAGTCCTCATCAGAATTATTTGGATGCTTGCCAGTCTCCCGGGCGCGGTGTTTCTCCCTTCGATACTACTGGCAATCAGTCGTCAGAAAAAAGATCGTACGCCGCCTGAGCTGAAGATGCCTCATGACTGATGTTCATCAACAATTATGTGATTTGCTCGATCAAGAGAGTGCGACGTACCGCGTCATCGAGCATGAGCCGGAGGGTCGTACAGAAACCATCGCCAAGATTCGTGGAAATCGGATCGAGCAGTCCATCAAGTCCATTGTCCTTCAAGTGAGGCTGAATAGGAAAGAGAATATTTACTGTCTTGCCAATGTCCCTGGCGATTGCCGCATCGATTTTGGCGGGGTCAAGCGTCACTTCAACGTGGACGGCGCTGCGTTTGCATCCAGCAGAATGAGGAGGTCGTCTTTAACGCGGGTCGTCTGGACCGCTCCATCTTCATGAAACTGGATGATTACATCCGCATCGCAAAACCGCAGATCACCCACATTGCCCTGCGCGGAATATCCTTTTCTATGTAAAATCGGAGCATCCCAACTTAGAGGTGTTCCATGTCCAATCTCGATAAAACGCTCGACACTGTAGGTAAAGGGGTCAATCGTTTACAGATCGGTTGCTGGACTGTGCTCGCTAATTTATTTTTTGCAGGGTTCTGTTTATGGGGAGCCTACGCAGCTTACATTGGCTGGCAGTTGCAAACCCATGGAGTGACAACACCGGGAACGGTTGTCAGGCTCAATGAACAGAGTGATGCTGAGAGCGGTTGTTGTACGTATGTGCCAGTCATTGATTTCAAAGTAAATGATCAGATCTACACATTCGAAGGCGATAACGCTTCCTATCCCCCTGCCTATGAAGTGGGCGAGCAGGTGGATGTCCGTTATGATCCGACAAACCCGAACACTGCACAGATAGATAGCTATTTCGAACGCTGGATATTTCCGGTGATCATTATCCCTGCCATGATCTTTGCCGCCGCGCTCCTCAACTTCTTTATGATCCGTGCCTGGAGGCGCGGCGAAGCGATCAGTGGTTGAGCATGAAATTTACTCTTTCTGCTCGTCCACCGTTTAACTTTCTTTCTGTTATCAACTCGCATGGATGGCGTCAGCTCGCTTCGTTCTCCTACGATGAAAACAGCAATATGCTTTCCTATGTGCTGCGGCTTTCAAACGGACGCGTGGTCGAACTTAAGTTTCGCGATGGGACGGATGGCGTTCTGGTTGAAACAGAAAAGCTGGATAGGACGGAACGCAGGCAGGTGGCGGATAGAGTCAAGTGGATGTTCGGACTCGATATGGATTTCTCACTCTTCTACGCCGCGTCAGGCACAGAACAGAAGCTGGCACGCGCCAAAGAGCGTGCTCTTGGCAGAGTCCTTCGTTCGCCGACCCTCTTCGAAGACGTGATCAAAACCATCCTGACGACCAACACGCTTTGGGCTGCCACGAAAAACATGACGCTGAAACTGGTGAATGAATTCGGAGAATCACGCCCAGACGATCCGAGTAAGAAAGCTTTTCCCACACCTGAAGCCATCGCCGCCTCCAGCCCCGATTTTCTCAGGGAGAAAATACGCGTAGGTTATCGCGCGCCTGCCATTTATGAGCTGGCAACTCGGGTTGCATCGGGCGAATTCGACCTTGAGTCGCTCAAGACGAGTGAACTGCCCACGCTTGAATTAAGAAGGGAATTGTTGACCATCAAGGGTGTTGGTCCGTATGCTGCTGCAAACCTGCTAATGATCCTGGGACGGCATGACTTTATCCCGATTGATTCATATGCCTTGAAAATGGTCTCACATGAGTGGTATCACGGTAAACCCGTCACAGCCAAAGTAGTTGAAAAACGCTTCGGAAAATGGGGTGAGTTCAAAGGCCTCGCCTTTTGGTTCTGGGACTGGAAATACAAAGGATAAATCGCTCAAGCCATCTGGAGTGGATTAAACAAAACATGGAACTACAACTATCCAACAAAGTTGCCATCGTCACGGGCGCAAGCCGCGGGATTGGAAAGGCGATTGCAGAGACGTTATCTGCAGAAGGAATGAAAGTTGTCCTGGCCGCCCGTTCGGCCGTTGAACTCGAATCGCTTGCCAGATCGTTGCCAAACGAGTCGTTGGTATGGGCTGTTGATTTGCGTAATGAGGTTTCAGCGAACCAGATCGTTGCTGCAACGATTGAAAAATTTGGCAAACTCGATCTACTTGTCAATAATGCGGGCGCCACAAAGCGCGGCGATTTTCTCACGCTCACCGATGAAGAATGGAGCGATGGCTTTGCCTTGAAATTTTACGGAGCCATGCGCCTCTCACGCGCCGCGTGGACTCACCTGCAAGCCAGCCAGGGGACGATCATCAACATCATCGGTGTTGGCGGGCGGACCGGGAGCGCCGAGTTCACCATTGGCGGCGCGGTCAATGCCGCGTTGATGAATCTCACCAAAGCCCTGGCAGACCGCGGTATCCGGGATGGTGTGCGTGTCAATGCCGTTAATCCCGGTTCGATTGCGACAGAACGATTGCAGATTCGTATCGCAAACCATGCGAAAGCAAATAATCTTGATCTTGAAGAAGCCCGGAGGCGGATGCCGCGTGAAATGAAAATATCCCGTTTTGGTGATCCTGCTGAGATCGCGTGTGCAGTCGCATTCCTCGCCTCTCCCCAAGCCGCCTATATCCAGGGCGCGCTCCTGGACGTGGACGGTGGCGCAACGAGAACCTTGTAATTCTGGAAATGACCATATAATTCAAATATTGTAGCCAGAACGTCCCGAAGTTTGAGCAGCATAGCAATATCTTCCAGGAAACCTTCGGGACGGTGTATAGTATCGTTTGTATTTGGAGGCTGACATGAGATGCCCGGTCTGCAAGAATCAATTACTTGGCCCGATCACTCTGCTGGATGGACTCCCTGCCAGGCAATGTTCCAATTGCAAAGGCGTCTCGATTTCATCCAACGTCTATCTCACCTGGAGAAGGACCCTGGGACGTGAATTTCCTCCAAAAGAGGGAGCCATTGAGATCGACCCCTCCTGGGAAGTGAAGGAACTAAAGCTTTGTTCCGATTGCGGTCATATCATGGCTCGTTACAAGGTGTTTCCTGATACCGCTTTTTACATTGACCGATGCCGCAGTTGCAACGGGATCTGGCTTGATCATCACGAGTGGGAAGTACTAATCGACCGAAACCTGCATGACAACGTAAATGAATTCTTTACGCGTCCCTGGCAGGATAACCTTCGTGCCGCAGAGACCAGAAATCACCTGGAGCAGATCTACCTCGAAAGGCTTGGTGAGGATGATTACGAAAAGGTCAAACAAGTCCGTGAGTGGCTCAAGGATCATCCGATGCAGGGCATGCTGCTTGCCTTTTTGCAGGCAGAGGATCCCTTTAAGGTATAAATCTTTTGGCGGATAACTATCAGCCCATCCACTTCTATGACCATCCGATCGAACCGATCTTCGACACTCCGCCCGCTCGCGAGAAAAGCCCCGATTGCCCGAATGGATTCATCTGGGAGGATAAAACGTATCGTGTGATCGAAATGCTTTCCTCCTGGAGCGACTTTACCCGCCGCGGAAAAATGGCACGTAATATGCGACCCGCGCATGCGGCGGTCGCGTCCAGTCGCGGCTCGTTGAACGTGGGCAGGTTTTATTTCCGTGTGCGCACGGACACGGATCAGGTTTTCGATATTTACTATGACCGCGCCATGAAAAATGTGGATGACCGCAAGGGTCAGTGGTTTCTTTATCGGGAAATGGAAGAGAAATGAATTC
>DATKED010000282.1:0-8219 GCA_035512375.1 Anaerolineales bacterium | reverse complement strand
TCTATGGCTCGATGAATACAATTGCCCGTCATATTTAACGGCGGGCAATTGTGGTTAACCGGACTGTAACTGCATCAGCAATTGGCGGTATTGCTCTGCATTGCGTGGTCCCATCAAAAGGATCTGATTGATCACCACCATCGCCTCTTCCTTTTGACTCATGCCCAACAGGGATTCGGCGAGCGAATCAAGTTGTGCCACAGCATCTTCCACCCTCCCTGCCTGTTGATAGAGTTGGGCAAGCGCACGGCGCAAAACAACATCATTGGGGCGTTCAATAAGCAATTCTTCCACGAATCTGATCCCCTCCTCACTGCGATTGTGAGACTGTAAATAAGTGAGGTAACTTTCGATTTCTGCGTTTGCCTGGGCGGGCTGCCCCATTCGCAGGCTGAGTTCGATCAAATTCTTTCGTACGCCTTCATCATCCGGACGCAAAGTGCGGATCTGTTCATATATGCGGATCGCCTGCTTCCAGTTCAATCGTTGCATATCAATATCAGCCATGCGCTGGAGGATGTGGATATTCCAGTTGCGGTCTGCGCTGGCTTGCTGGACAACCCGCAGCGCGGTTGTGTATGTCTTGCGCGCCATATCGAGTTCGGCGAGTCGATAGTGAGTATCCGCGAGTTCCAAGTATTCACGGATGGCATCATCCACCTGCCCGCGCGCAACAAGTTGATCGATCAGTTTCGTACGCGCGACCATGTCCATGGGCGCAAGTTGAATAACACGCCGCAGCAGTTTTGCCGCTTGCGCAGCTTCACCCCGCACACTGTAGGCTTGCGCAATGGTGCTGAATTTTGCGATGGCTTCCTCCGTGTGGTTCTCGCGGACGAGCAGGTCACCCATCAATGTATGCAGAGGGAGATACGTTGGGGCATACGTCAACGCGTGGAAAGCTTCTTCCATTGCGGAACGCAACTGTCCGGCGCGTGCCAGCTTGTGGACATGGCTGATCGCTTCAAGAACCTGGCTAGATTGCGCCTGCAGGATCACTTCCGCGAGCGGCATCGGCATATCGCCATCCTGCGATTTGGGCATTTGCTCGCGCGCGCTGTGCAAATGATCCCGCCAGTTTTTCCGCATGAGCATTTCGTTGACATTGTCACACAGACGCTTCAGCGCCACTTCATCCTGTTCCATTGCCTGTGCTTCGATGAGTGGTTCGTACATCTGGCGGATCTCGTCTGATTGTTCCGCAGGGACGATCATTGCATCTGCCAGTTTCAAAGCTTCGAGATAATCCTGCGATGCAGGCCCGAGTCGTCCCAACTTCTGGTTGACCTGGCCCATGAGGAGGCGCGCTGCGAGACCGAAATCATTGTGTTTGACGGCATGCTGCAAATGCCGGACTGCAGACTCCAGGCGGTCCCCGTTCGAGCGGAGCAAGCCCAGGTCGAAATAAAGAGCGGGATGGTTGAACCCGGCTTCGAGGGCGTGCTCCAATTCTTCGGCGGCTTGATTTTCATTGTTCTTTGTCTGTGAGTCGATGGCTTGACCGAGATGCAGGACCACCTTCGTTTGCTCGGATTGTTGCATGGAGAGTTGTCCTGTGCCGCGCATGAGCGCCTGCAAGCCGCGCCGGGCCTGCACAGTCTGACCGTCGTCGGTGGTGTACTCGAAGAGGATCTCCGCCAGCCGCGTCAGCGCTTTTTGACGTGCCTCCGCGATCGGGTCCAGACCTGAATCGGTCTCTTTCTTGGGCTGGTCCAGTTGCTTCACTTGAGCCATCGCAATGGGCCCGGTCCCACCTTTGGGCCGCAACGGTTTTGGAAGGAGTTGCCCGGCGCGTAAGATCGCGAGGGCCTGTTTTGCCTCTTCGCTTTCAGGCATGATTTGCAAAGCCTTGTTGACGAGTTCAGCGGTTTTTTGGATGTTGCCAGTGCGCTGGACGAGGCTGGCAACAGCAATGAATTCAGTCACAGCCCGTGCTTTATGGCCGAGACGCTCATGCGCAAGTGCGAGGCGCGAATGCGCCATCACATGATCGGGGTCGAGCACCGTGACGCGCACCCAGTTCTCAATTGCTTTATCCACATCGCGCTGGTTGAGGAAAAGTTCTGCGGCTTTCGAGGCTGCCTCGATCGCTTCTTTGAGGTGACCTGTGCGTTCGAGGAGCTGCGCAAGTTTTTCCATGGGTGTTGGATCCTGGTGCGACACTTGCGCGGCGCGCTTGTAGATCTGCATGGCTTCATCGTAGTTGCCCAGTTGGAATAACGCCAGCCCAAGACTGTTGAGTGCCTTGGGGTTATCCGGCATTTCCTGCAGGGCTTTGCGATATGCCGCGGCTGCCCTGCCCCATTCCTGGTCCCAGGCGGCTGAGTGGCCTTCATTCATTGACTTTTGGAAGATGTCTTCTCGTCCGGGCATGATTACAATTATAACGTAGAGGGATTTTGGGTTACCCCTACAAAGGGCTTATTCCTCGCATGTCACGTTTGCGAAGCCCCTGAAAAGGGACAACGCAACATGCATTATATTGACTTGGTCTCACCCCAGTTCGAACCGTAGCGCGCTTCCGTGGAAAGCGGGATGCTTAAGGGATAAGCCTCCGCCATGGTTTCCCGAACGATGCGCGCTGTTTCTTTCACCTCATCCTTCGGACACTCAAAAACAAGCTCATCGTGTACTTGCAGGAGCATCCTGGCTTTTAATCCAGCTTCTTGCAGTGCAGGAGGGATTTTGAGCATGGCGATCTTCATGATATCCGCCGCAGTGCCCTGGACCGGCGCATTGATGGCTTCACGTTCCTCACGGTTCTTGACTTGAACATTGGCTTTGCCCTGCAGCGCAGGGAAATAGCGCCGGCGCCCGAGCAGTGTTTCCACGTATCCCTGTTGGGCAGCCTGTTTGCGGATGCCGTCCAGATATTCTTTGACCCCAGGAAATTTCTGGAAATAGGCTTTGACAAATGTTTCGGCTTCGGCGAGTGTCAACTCTGTGGTGCGGGTGAGTCCGAAGACGGACATTCCGTAAATGAGACCGAAGTTGATTGCTTTCGCGTGGCGGCGCATTGACTTGGTCACGGCATCAGGACTGAGGCCGTAAATTGCCGCCGCTGTTGTGGCATGGATGTCTTCGCCCGCGCGGAATGCCGCCAGCATACTCTCATCCTGAGCCATGTGCGCTACAATGCGCAGCTCGATCTGTGAATAATCCACAGAAAGCAGTACTTTGTCTTTGCCCGCCACAAATCCATGACGGAGACGGCGACCTTCTTCGGTGCGGATCGGTATGTTCTGTAGATTCGGGTTCGAGGAAGATAAACGTCCCGTCACCGCGCCGATCTGGCTGTAGGATGTATGCACACAGCCTGTTTCTGAGTTGAGCGCGGCTTGCAGCGCGTCCACATAGGTTGACTTTAGTTTTGAAAGTTCGCGGTGTTCCAACACGAGATCCACAACGGGATGTTTGCCGCGTAGCAGGTCCAGCACACCAGCCGAGGTGGAGAAATGACCGCTGGCGGTTTTGTTGCCTCGATCCGGCGGCTCAAGCCCGAGACGATGAAAGAGCACATCCGAGAGTTGCTGCGTCGAATTAAGATTGAAAGGCTTGCCAACAGCTTCATATACCTGCTTCTCGATCTCAGCTAATCGTTTCTCAAGCCGTTTTGCCGTCTCTTCAAAGAAAGGCAGATCAAGCGAAATGCCTGCCATCTCCATATCTGCGAGGACGGGCGTCAGAGGCAGATCGATTTCATAAAGTAACGTTTCCCCGTTGACACGCCTCAGATCATCGATCTGAAGAGGCATAAGACGCAAAGTGACTTCTGCATCTGCCACCGCGTACGGTGCTGCCGATTCAATTGCCACCTCAGCCATGGTGATTTGTTTCTTGCCCTTGCCGATCAGATCTTCGATGTGCGTCATCTCTTCGCCGAGTTTTACGAATGCAAGGTTCTTCAAGCCGAGATTGCGCGAGGCTGGGTCGATGATGAACTCAGCCAGCATGGTATCGAAGGTGAGCGGCGAGACCCGCAATCCGTGCTTTGCCAAAACGATGTAATCATATTTTGCGTTGTGCGCGATCTTGCCGATCTTCGGGTCGGTCAGCGGTCCTTTCAATGCAGAAATGACTCCTTCAAGCGGAAGGTTCGCGCCTGCGCGATGACCCACCGGGATGTAATATCCTTCGCCTTCCTTGATCGCCAGCGATATGCCGACGATCTCTGCTTTCATCTCCTCGGTGGAGGTGGTTTCAGTATCAAAGGAAATTACATCAGCCTTGCACAGTTCCTTTACAAGGTCAGCCAGTTTCTCCTTTGTGTCAACGACTTTGACTTCAATATTCAGAGGAGCGGTCGGGGTGTAAACGACCGACTGTGGCTCGTTCACGAACATGGACATCTGCTCTCCGGCCTTGAGAGGCGCCGAGGCTGAGGCAGATACGTCTTTACCGGCAAGCCGGTCAAGCGTCTTGAGAAGTGAACGGAATTCCAGTTCCCTGAAAATCACCTCGATTGCGGGGATATCCAACTCCTGGGCTTTTGCATGTTCGAGATCAAGTCTGATATTGAGATCTGTTTTGATCTGTGCGAGGTCGCGGCTCATATATGCATTCTCTTTGCTTTGCTCGAGTTTGCTCTTCCAGCGTTTTTCCACCTGGTCAATATTTTGATAAATGTTGTCAAGGGTCTGGAATTTTTCGATCAGCGCGATCGCGGTCTTTTCGCCAATGCCAGCCACGCCGGGGATGTTATCGGACTTGTCACCGACGAGCGCCTTGTAATCCACAACCTGATCGGGCGGGACGCCAAGCTTTTTGATCACATCCTCATCCGTGATGTAGTTCTGGTCATCGCCCGCCAGATAGACAGTGGTGCGCTCGTTGACAAGCTGCAGCAGGTCGCGGTCGCCGGTAATTATCTTGACACCCAGTCCCTGTTCCGCAGCAGTCCGTGCAATGGAACCGAGCACATCATCTGCCTCATAGCCTTCCATCTCAAGCCGTGGAATGTTGAATGCATCGATCATCTCGCGAATGCGTCCGATCTGTGGGCTGAGATCATCAGGCATCTTGGCGCGCGTGCCTTTGTACGCGGGGAAAATCTTATCTCGAAATGTCTTGCCGGTGTCGAATGCCACCGCAATGTAATCAGGCTTTTCCTGTTCGATGATGCGGAGAAGCTCGCGCGCGAAACCATAGGTGCCTGCGGTGGGTTCCCCCTTCGATGATTGCCAGCGTGCGCTGCCTCCACCGGCGGTCAAGGCAAAATACATGCGATAAGCGAGCGCGTGTCCGTCAATTAGATAAAGTGTAGAAGGCATGTTGGTTTCCAAGAGTTGGTAGTTAGGTAGGGGCGAACCGCTCCGCTCTTGTCGATATTACTTGGAACAAGACAGCAGGATGGGTTGCCCGCACAAAATTAATTAATTAAATAGAAACGCGGAGGTATTATACTCCGCGCTCATTGTGAGCTGCGCTTCGTCTGCGAGTCGAATAACACCGCTCAGCGCGAAGGTAGATTAGTTCGCGGCTGTGAATATCCCTGTCGCGTGCGGGTTTGTTTGATATAGTCCTTCACTAGTTGCGGGGGATGCGGTTGCGTGCCACCCATGATGAGATAACCGGGTGCCCAGAAATCACCCGAAGGATTTTCCTTCTTCATGCGTGTGAACTCAGCAAATAATTTTTCTGAAGTCTGCTGGCGTACGATGCGCATTAGGTAGCCCGGCGAGGTTGCCGGCGGCACATTCAAAACCCACTGGACATATTCAGGGCGCACTGCCAGATATTCCAACCGCCAGCCAAAGGCGATGCAAATTTGCGGCAGCCATTCAGAAAGTCGATCTGAAATATCGCCCGTCAAATAATGAGAACTAAAACGCGGCACAAGCAAACAGGCATAGGTCAGGTTATACAGTCCGGGGGAGATCGGCTCGAGCATTACACGTCCGGCCACTTCGGTGATCGAATGGGGACGTGTCTCGTCCAGTTCTCCCGGCATCGGTTTGCGAACCGGCGTCTCGGGGCGTCTGCGTGACTTCGAAGGCATCGTCGAATCAATATCCTCAACGATGTGTTCGGTAGTCTGGTCATTCTCTGGATCGGAAACCAGTAAATTATTTACGCGTACAGCCGGCGAACTCTCACGGCTATATTGATTTGAGCGAGAGGGAGAAGGACGCGGGACAAAATCCTCTTCCTCCTCCGATCGGCTTATCCCCAGATCTGGTCTGGGTGGCGGGATATCTGAAAGAATATCAGCAATGCTGGGAATATCCAGGTCTGGACTGCTTTCATCTTCCACGAATTCGGTTGGCACATCGTAAGAGGCCGGGAGTGATTTCTGCCCAACAGATGACTCCGCTCCTTCAGGGCCTTGTGTGGAAAGCCGGTTTACCAATTGTCCAGCCTGCGTTCGAATGGTGCTGAACGGCGTCTCTGCATCGAAGACCAGAGCCAGTACCACGTCATCTGCTAGACGTGTGGCATAGAGCATGTGCTCCGCTTTCGTTGCTTCCAGACGGACAAAGCGCAGCAGGTCACTCCCTTTTTGCCCATCCCAGTGACGGGTAACAGCGACAGCCAGTTCCTTTGCCGCACCCTGTGAAAGTTGACCGGCATATGCCCACAGATTGTCGCCGCGGGTGATCAATGCCGCCTGAGCAGACGATTCAAGCGTCAGCCGCGTAAGGTGTTGCGCGGCTCTGGTCACATCCTGCAACCAGGGCAGTGGGGGATTGCTGGTTTGGACTTCCCTATGAGCGGGTGTATGAGGGAACTGGGAGGGAGGAGTGGAATGATCGTTTAGCATATTCAACACATCCGGTAAATAGTATGGCTTGGGCGATAACATCCAGGGGTGAAGCTCATCTAGTGATGGAGGGACATCTTCCCTGGAAAATACCACCAGCTTGATATCTGGGTTGAGCATCCGAAGTGCCTGACCGATCTCCAGGACGGCTCTGTATCCAAGATCCATGTCCAGAAAGGCGAGCGCAGAGTTTTCCTCATCCGCGCGCACAACTGAATCGCCTTTTCCTTTGGTAACCTGAACGCGGTAACCTTCCTGCTCTAGCCCATGGAGCAGTACTTGTGCAAATTTAGTATCTGCGCTCACGATTAGCAGGCTTTTGGTCATACCTTGTAAAGTGTATCACGGCAGAAGTTCATGAGCAAGTAGCAGCCTCAGACTACTTTACGAAAATGTGAAGATATCCTTAGATTTGTCTAATCAACTTGATTTTCATGCTTATTTGTGCTATCAATAGAAAAAATTCACAAGGGTTTTTCGAATGCATCGAGAACGAGTCTCTGAAAATGTGTTTTGGTTCCAAAGTGAAGTATATGCTCAAGTAACAGCCGGGGTGGTTGCCGGTCCACAGTGGGCGGTGGTCATCGATACTCTGGCTTTACCAGATGAGACACTTAATATCCGTGATTTCATCGAACATGAATTGAATGTGCCTGTACGTTATGTGATTAATACGCATTACCATGCAGATCATGCCTGGGGCAATTGCTTTTTCCCGGGCGCGACGGTGATCGCGCACGCGCGTTGCCGCGATTTGCTCATCGAGCGGGGCGTGCCGTCCTTGGAGGGAGCGCAGAAACAGAACCCTGTCCTGCGGCAGGTAAAAATTGTATTGCCACAAATGACTTTTATAGACGGCGAATTAACCCTGCGGGTGGGAAAGAAAAATTTGATCATTTCACCAGCAACGGGCCACAGCAATGACGGAATCACAGTGCTTGTGGAGGAGGACCGGATCCTTTTTGCGGGAGATGCGTTTATGCCGGTACCTTATATCGTTGATGGGAATATCGACGATATCATGGGTTCGATCAAGCGGATCGGCCGCATGGGACTTGAAAACATCGTGCAAGGGCATGGCGATATTATCCTGCGCGGCGAGATCGACGCCGCGGTAAAAGAGAATTTGAACTACCTCGCCGCGATCAAGAAAGCCGTCAGGGCTGTGTCGCGCCGCAAAAACGCGGTGGAACTTCTGGATGAAATTAGCATCGAGAACTGTGGGAAAAGCCGTGTGTATCTAGGTGGCCTGGCGCAGACCTTGCATCAAAGAAACCTGCGTGCCTTGCTTCAACAATTCAGTTAAGAGAGTGACGGTCATTGCGGCCGTCACTTTTATTTATTCGATCCCGCCCGTGCTTCCCTCCGTGCTCTCAGCCACCCATTCAAACTGAATTTAACCACGCGCTCATTGCCAGCCAGCAGCTTTTTGATATTGGGCCGCAAAGCCCAGATCAAA
>DATKED010000281.1:0-4346 GCA_035512375.1 Anaerolineales bacterium | reverse complement strand
ATGAGCCGAAAATTTAAGACACCGGATTATGAAGCCACACTAAGTACGCCAATCCAATTGGGCGATGCGCTGCCCCCGGATCACTTGGCGCGTTTTGTTGTGGATATGATCTCACAAATCGACTTGAGCAAGATTTATGCGGGCTATGCGGAAAGAGGCGGTGAGGCAATAGCGCCAGAAGTATTGTTGGGACTGCTGTTTTATGGGTATGCGACAGGTGAATTCAGTTCACGCAGGATAGAAAAGGCGAGCTACGAAAACCTGGGGTTTCGGTATGTAGCGGGCGGACTACATCCAGATCACGATACGATTGCCAACTTTCGGACAACATTTTTGGGAGAGTTGGAAGACTTGTTTGTGCAGATATTGATGGTAGCAAAGTTGGCAGGCAAGTTGAAGTTGGGCAATCTCAGTTTGGATGGGAGCAAGATTCATGCGGATGCCTCCAAAAGCCATGCGGTCAGTTATGGGCGGTTGCTCCAATTGGAAACAGCCTTGCGAGCAGAAGTTGGTGAGTTGATGCAATTGGGGGAACAAGCGGATCAAGGGGAAATCGTATTGCCAGAAACCTTGGTCATTCAAGATGAGATGACCCTCCGCAAGGAACGTTTGGAGAATCTGGCACAAGCGAAAGCCGTGTTGGAAGCCAGAGCCCAAGAACGTTATGCCGTCGAGAAAGCGGAATACGATGAAAAAGTGCGGGAACGAGAAGCCAAAGCACGCAAACATCGCAAGCGACCGCGTGGGCGAGCACCTAAACCGCCGGAAGCCGGTCCCCGTGACAAAGATCAATACAATTTTACAGACCCTGAGTCGCGGATCATGAAAAACAGTACCAATGACGGCTTTGACCAACACTACAATGTCCAGGCTGCGGTGGATCAAGACAGTCTGCTCATTGTTGCCACTTCTTTATCCAACCATCCCAACGACAAACGGGAAGCCGAGCCAACCTTAGATGCGCTCTCCCCGCGCTTGGGCAAACCTGCTGCTGCCGCATTGGACAATGGCTTTTTCAGCGAACACAATATTTTGACGCTTGAGCTACGTAAGATAGAACCCTATATCGCCACTGGACGCGAAGCCCATCACCAAGACTTGCATACTCTGCTTGGAAACACATTCCCCGTACCGTCCGAGGAGGCGACCCCACTGGAAAAAATGGCGTATAAACTTTCAACCGAAATTGGGAAAGCCATCTATCGCCTACGAAAATGCACCGTGGAACCCGTGATCGGCATCATCAAAGAAATTTTGGGATTCCGCCAGTTTTCTTTGCGCGGCTTGAAAAAAGTTGCTGGTGAATGGTGTTTGGTTTGTCTGGCTTTCAATCTCAAGCGACTACATATCCTGATGACAATGTAATGTGTGAGTAGATCCCAAAAAACGATGGAAGGCTTTGTTACTTTATCCATCAGCACATGAATCCCTGCTTTTTTTGCTGGGTATGATGATTTTTAGTCCAAAAGAACTGTCTCTCCGACAACCTGCTAGCTAAGGGAAATAAAAAAGAAAGAGGAAAGCAGTAAAAAGAAGATTTATTTCAGACTGATCTTCATCCCTAGATGTGTTCCCATGAATCCAAGTCGTACATAGAACCGATGCGCGTCGATGCGGGTATTGTGAGTCGTCAATTGGACGACACGCGCGCCGCGCCGTCTGGCGCGTTCCATCGTCCATTGCATCACCTCGCTGCCAATCCCCTGGCTCTGGAATCGCTTATCCACCCGCACCGATTCAACCTGCGCACGCAATCCGCCTTGAAAACTGACCGATGGCAGGAACATGAGGTGAAGCGTACCGATCACCTCCCCACTTCGTTCGGCAACGATCAATTCGTGGCATGGGTCCTTCTCAACCTGCTCAAACGCTGAATAATAAGAGTCGGCCAAGGGGTCTTCATATCGCTCGCGCTGGCTGCCAAGGTCATCATCCGCGAGCATGCGAACAATGGATGGCAGGTCAGCGCGCGTTGCCAAACGAAAGACGATAGCAGGTAATGTCATTCGCTTCTTTCCTGGCTGGTCAACTCCATATACTCGGGATTTCTACGAATATAAGCTGCCGCATAACCGCACATGGGAATGACCCTCAGGGAGTTTTGCCTGGCATACTCCAGACCGGTTTGTACGATTTTTGCTGCAATTCCTTGATTTCTGAATTCGGGATAAACACCCACATGTGTAATGACAAAATTCTTCCCATCCCGAATGTACTCCAACTTGGAGAGATGTCCATCGATCCACGCTTCAAAAGTATGCTCTGCTTCGTTATGAGTCACTTCCAGTTTGTCCAAATCCACCTTCATTAAATCATCCTCTCTACTGTTTCTGTTTCTCTCTTGCAAACACCGCAATATATTCCATGATGATTTTCAATGCTGCGAAGACTGTCACTTCGGATGGGTCAATGGGCGGCGAAACTTCGACAACATCCAGTCCAACCAGCGGAAGTCCTCCCATGGACTTGATCAATGTAATCACTTCACGTGAGGTCAAGCCGCCCGAATCGGGGATCCCGGTGCCGGGTGCGAACGCCGGATCAAGACAATCAATGTCCAGTGAAATATGGACAGCGTCGCATCGGCTTAACTTACTATACACGCTGGAGGCAACACTTCGCATGCCGCGTTCGGCAACCATCGCGGCCGTGTAAACGTTGAGTCCGCTGTTTTCGATCAAGTCAATTTCCTGTTCTTCCCAGGAGCGCAGACCCACCATGCAGACATCCTGCGGCTCGATTCCAAAGTCAAGCCCGCGCCGCAGGACACAGGCATGAGAGAGTTTGGAGCCAGTGAATACATCACATAAATCAGGATGCGCGTCCACCCACAGCACGCCGAGGCGGTGGCCCCGGTAGCGCTCGCGCTGTGCCTGGAAGACAGGAATGCTGATGGAATGATCCCCGCCAAGGATGATCGGCAGATTGGGCAGAGTCGCTACTTTTTCACAGACCAGCTCAAAATCACGCGTCTGCTCGGTGATCGGGATGTCGCCCAAGTCTGAGATACGGATTTCGCCAAGCCGCGTGCGGTCTTCGCTGAAAGGCGTCAAATGTGTTGACCAGTATCGGATCCGTTCAGGAGCAAGCGCCGCGCCTTTGCGTGCGCAGGCAGCTCCATCATAAGGGACGCCGAGCACCGAGAAATCGCTTTCGGTGGGAGAAAGACTGGCATGATACAGGTCAGCCCAAAGGCCATGAGTTGCACCAGGGTCCATACAAGCTCCTTTTTGCGATATTGTATCTCATGCGACCTCCTTAAACAAAAACGCACAGTGAGGTTCCTTCACTGTGCGTTCGCCTAAAACATAGCGCCTATTTTGAATTGATGAATGCAATCAGCGCTTCGATCTCGGCATCAGACAAATTCAGGTTCGGCATCTGCGTATCAGATTTTGCCGCCGCGGGATCCTTCAATCGAATTCGCAATATTTCCGGGCTGGCAGAAAAATTTGTAAGATTCGCGGCGCCCATTTCGATGGTCCAATACGCAGAGGCACGCTCCACTTTGTTATTGACATGACAGGTGATACAACCCTTGGCAACGAACAACTGTCGCCCCAATTCAACCTGCGAGACGAATGAATCACTTAGTATTTCGGAGGACGACTCGCCCTGCGTCTGCGCTTCCACCTCAGGGACGGGTGATCCAATGAGGAAAGAAGCGAGTCCGATCGAAATGGCAACTACCGTCAAAGCCAATGCCAGTCGGCTTCTCCGCTGATATGCCAGGAGCAAGCCGGCAAGCCCAACCGCGAAAGCCAGCACGCGGACGATCAATAAGGGTGAAGTGGAGGCTGCCACTGGTTCAGTCTTCACTACAGGCTGGTTCAATGTTACGGCAGATGGCGCAGCGACACTTAGCATCGGCATAAGTTGATCCATGGTGAATGCCTGGATGGACCATCTCCAATCACCTGCCTTCGGGAATGTTAATGTTGCAGTGTAATGCCCGGGCTTGCCGCTGGGTTCGGCATTCACAACGAACTGTTCTTCTTTAAGCAACGTGGCAGTGATGGTCGGAGCAAGTCCATCGATCGGCGTTTTGCCATGTTGCAGGACAGTGAATCCGACGGTCAGCGGTTTTCCTGCGGCAACACCACTCGGCAATTCATCCAGCGTGATGACCGCCCAGCCTCCGGCAAAAGCGGGTATGGCAAAGACCAAAGACAGCAACACCGCGAATCCAAGCGCAATACGAAATCTGGAAAACATATGAACCTCCATTGAACGGATACATTTCGAATCAATTATTGGGTGGAATGCCTGCGCCGCCAAAAAGCAAATGCGGAAATGACAGCCAGCGCGATTGCAATGACAATCATTGTGACAGGCAAGGACGGAAG
>DATKED010000280.1:0-11432 GCA_035512375.1 Anaerolineales bacterium | reverse complement strand
TTCCGTGATAGATACCCGGATTTGGAGGTGCCAATGAAGTGAGTTATATTCCATCAAGACAAGATTGAACTTCAAAACGCTTTAAAAATGATCAGAGGAGATTAAAATGAACGCCAGTCGTTTAATTAAAGTTATAGCCGTGATCGCCCTACTCGTTGTGGGATTTTTCACCGTGCGCGCCATGTTGAACACAAGGGAGATCGTTTCCTCCACACCTGAGGATACCCAGACACAGCCGACCGAGGCAGTTGCAGTTGAAACCGACGCGCCCACCGCTGCCGAATCAACAGAGCCTGTCCGCATCGAGTCGAATGGCGAGGTTCCCTTCTATGCCAGTTTTGGCGAAAACGAGACATTTTCCAACGGTGAATGGGCAGTCATCATCTTCTATCGCTCCCCCGAGTGTATCCCGGCTGATTTCAATCTGAATCAGTTTTTCCATTTTCCCGGTGACAGCGGGCCGGGCGCCTTTGCCTGCACCCCACCCACTACGACATCCATCGAATATTGGGCGAACGGGCCACAGACCGATCCGGCTCCCCTCGTGGCGGAGATGACGGGGCTTGGGACTGTTCCAGTTTGGTTCATCGCCCAGGCAGAGATCGAGGCGGCATTGGGGGATGGCGTTGTGACCATCGGCGAGCTCGCGGAGTCACCGTCCCTGCTGAAAGGCGAAGCGGCGAACTACACGGAATTGCTGCATCCGGGTCAATCAAATGCGCAGTCTTTGATCCAGTTCAAAGCCGAAGGCACACTGGAAGATGGTCGTTCCTTTTTGGTTGACGTCAGTTCTGGTGCTCCGGATGTGGATGACCATACCACGATCGAGATACAGTAGATCTGAATATCCTCATCCTGTTTTCAACAAATAAGCATTTACGCCTCAGCTTTGCTGGGGCGTATGACCATATGGCGCTGAGAGCCGTCCTGAGCGGAGCCGCCGTTGGTGGGTGGCGTAGTCGAAGGATGTCGAAGCAGTCTCCTCTGAAACGGGATTCGCCCATTTAATAAGGAGATTGCTTCGATCGTGACTGACGTCACTCCCTCGCAACGACATTGAGAAAACAGAAATAGGACTGAATTGGGACACTGCTCCCATGACAAAGGGACAACTTACTTGCTATTCTATGGATGTCGAATGCAAATAATTTTTTGGAGGTAGCGATGAACATCCATTTTCCGCAGGGTGAGAGAAGGTCACAGTTGTCTTCACACATACTGACTACTTTTGCCATCTTGATGGCACTGATGTTTGTGTTGAGCCTGGTCCGCCATGTTGACCCGCACTGGTCCATTCCTTCTGTATCCATCCAGACGACTCAAATCGAAAATAGCGATATGCCAGTCGCCATTCCCGCGCCTCTGCCGCCCGCTGAACAGACTCAGGCTATTGTCACACCCGAGCCGGCTGGGAATGCTCCGTCGATTTTGGCGCCGCAGGCTATTCCTGCACCGGTGCCTTCTGTGCCATAATAGAAAGGAGACGCACATGAAACTCCACCACTTATCAGTATTGCTTCTTACCCTTGTCAGTTCAGCCTGTAGCGCGATCGCTTCTCCGCCCGATCCCACACCCGTCCCTCTGCCGCCCGCTCAACATATGGAGAGCGCCTTCCAGTGGCTGGAAACCCATGCGATGATGAGCGGCAATGTGGATTGGACTGCCCTGCGCAACAACACAGCCGAGATCATCGCCAATGCCCAGACGACCGCCGATACGTATCCTGCCATCTGCAAAGTCCTGGGGGAACTGAAGGATGGTAATGCCTGGATGCTGGTTCCTAGTTTGGAAATCCCCAATTTTTATACCGGTTACCAGACTCTTTATCCGGAGTATCGGGTGATCATCCGTATCGATCCAGACAGCCCTGCAGAAAAAGCCGGGCTGCAGGTTGGCGACCGCATCGAACAGGTCGATGGACAGCCCCCGGTTCCCTATGAAGAAGCGGATGCGTTTCCGCCCTGCAACGCCAGGGAGATCGATACCTCGACCGAGGAGCAGCTTCTCATCCAGCGGAATGGACGGTCGCTGCAGATCGAGGTCGCAAGGAACAGAATCACGGCGGGCAGGGATCCCTACTACCCTCCATTTGGTCAGCGGCTTGGAGAAGTTCCTCGCGGCATCGGATATCTCGAATTGACTTTCGAATCTGGCAACCATGTTCAATACCCAACGGACGTTCAGAAACTGATGAGGAACATGGACCGAACGGCGGTCTGCGGCTGGATGATCGATCTGCGGCGTATTCCGGGTGGAGATGTGTGGTCGTATATAGCCGCGGTAGGGCCGCTTCTGGGGGAAGGCGAATTGGGTGGTTTTGAGTACAGCGATGGACGGCAGGAAGCGTGGGCCTATAGCAACGGCGAGGTGTTCTGGAATAATGAATACCGTTTCGAGAGCGAAGTAGACGGCTCGATCTACAAGCCAAAACGATTTGCCCCTGTTGCACTTCTGGTCAGCCCTGCAACCCAGGCGGCAGGGGAGCTGATGCTAGTCGCCTTTCAGGGCCGACCGGAGCTCCGCTCCTTTGGAGAGCCCACCCGCGGGCTGCCGACACTGATCACCCATACCGATCTCAGCGATGGCTCCAAGCTCCTTGTGAGCGGTGCACATTCATTCGATCGCAACGGTACCATTTACAATGGACCCATCGCGCCGGATATGTTCGTGCAGACGGATTGGTCGAAATTTGGCACGGAACAGGACCCGGCCATACAGTCTGCTCTGGATTGGCTGCATTCCCAATCCGCGTGTATGCCATAGCGTAACCCGGATGATTATCTGAGATTTATCAAAGGTAAATCATGGAACAAGCGCCTGCCGCATCGAAAATCAACACCCGTCTGGAAACTGCCTGGCTGTTTCCAGCGCGCCTCCTCTGGCTGACCGGATCGCTCATCGCCCTGGGACTGTTCATTGCGGGTCTGCCACTGCATGCCCGGGAAATTCACGAGCTGTATCGAGGCGACATCCAGACATCGCTGACGCAAAATCAACAGGGAGAGGTCGTCTTATCTCCCCGAATAGGTTCCGCAGCGGCACGGGCGGGCGTACTCCAGGGAGATATCCTGCTGGCGGTGGATGGGGTGGAGATCACCTCAGCAGAGCAGGCGGACGTGCTTCTTGGCGGAGAGATCGGAACGTCGGTGAACGTCAGCATGCGAACCGGTGGTTTCCCAGCGCGTTCGCTGATGGTCACGCGCACGAGTGAAGAAGGAGGTATCCTCTTGTCATATGGGTTATCCAGCCAGTTTGCGGTCCTTTTCGTGCTGTCGAGTGAGATCGTCTTAACAATGCTCTGTATGGGCGTCGCGGTTGTGATCTTCCGTTATCGCTCGGATGACTGGATGGCATTGTTCTCCGCCCTCTTGATGATCGTGGTTCTAACGGGATTCTCTTTGCCTGTGTTGGCTCTCGCGAATCGGTTGCATAGTGGGACATTTCCGCACTGGATGGATGCCTGGATTGCGTTCGGCTTTGGTTTGCTGATCCTGTTCTTTTATCTGTTCCCCGCAGGACGTTTCGCATCAAACCTGACCTTCGGGCTTGCTCTTGCACTTGGACTTTGGCTGGCGCTGGGGCTGGGGCTGTCTGAACGTTCACTGCTCATCTGGTATCTGCCGCGCTGGCTCTATATATCTGCGGGATCGTTCTGGGTTGCCACCGGAGCGGCTGCACTGATATATCGCTATCGACACTCTGACTCATTCCAACGCCAGCAAATCCGCTGGATCGTTTGGGGCGCGAGTGCAAGCACCGTGGGGCTTATGCTTCAAATTTTTCCTTCTCTTTTCAGCCTGAATGCATCCACGCGCGTCCTTTATGATTTTTTGCTGTACCCGCTGGGACAATTGTTGAAAGCCTGCCTGCCTTTGTCCATCGCGTTTGCCATCCTGCGTTACCGCTTGTGGAACATCGAAATCATCCTCAACCGCGTGCTCGTGTATGGTTCCCTCTCTGTGCTGACGATGCTCGGATATCTGGGAACTATTTTTGTGCTCCATGCGTTCTTCACCGGATTATCCAACCCGGTCATTTCCTTCCTCGCGACGGGAGTGGCTGCAATTTTGTTCGAGCCGCTGCGGCAGCGTTTGCAGCGCGGAGTCAACCGGATGATGTACGGAGAACGCGATGATCCTTATGCCGTGCTCTCGCGGCTGGTGCGGACCCTGGAGAGCACTCCCTCTGCGAATGACGTACTTCCGTCGATCGCAGAAACGATCGGTCATTCTCTCAAGATTCCTTATGCAGCGATCTGGCTGGATCAGGACGGTACAGAAAAAATGGCAGCTTCCTTTGGTACAGAAACGAGCGATCTGGACTCATTCCCGTTGGTGTATCAGGGAGAAACAATTGGCAGACTCGAGGTTTCGCGCCGCGCTCCGAACGAAGACTTCTCGGAGGCGGACCACCGCCTGATCGAGAATATTGCACAACAGGCAGGCGCCGCTGCTCAAACGGTCCGGCTCAATGCAGATTTGATCCGGTCGCGCACCCAGATCGTCAACGAGCGCGAAGACGAGCGACTGCGCATGCGGCGCGACCTGCACGATGAGCTGGGACCTATGCTTGCCGCCCAGGGATTGAAGCTGACAGCGGCGCGGCAGGTGATCCGAACCAGGCCCGAAAAAGCAGAGAATCTTCTGGACGAGGTCATTCAGCAAAGCCAGCAGACGGTTACGGATGTCCGCCGGCTGGTGCATGGTCTGCGCCCGCCGGTGCTCGACCAGCTTGGTTTGACAGACGCCGTTCGGGATCTGGCACGAAATCATAGCGGTGGCCCGGCTCTGGAAATTACTGCCCCGCCAGATGGACTTCCCCATTTGCCCGCGGCTGTGGAAGTCAACGCCTATCGGATCACTCTCGAAGCCTGGAACAATGCCGTCAGGCATGCGCAGGCAAGCCGCTGTGACGTAAAATTCTGTATCGAACAGGAAATGTTGGTCATCTCCATTCAGGATGATGGCCTTGGGATGCCGGAGGAATACCGGGCCGGTGTGGGGCTGCGTTCCATGCGGGCACGCGCTCAGGAGATCGGCGGGCAGCTCAAGGTCGATTCTGTGCAACCGCACGGAACGTGCATAACCGTCAGATTACCTTTATCCTCTTAGAACGGAAGAAGGGCGAAGCAAATGACTCGAATCAAATTGATGATTGCAGATGACCATAGATTATTTCGCGAGGGCATCAAAGCCCTGCTGGCGCTTACAGATGACATTGAAATTGTTGGTGAGGCGGAGGATGGAGAGTCCACGCTCAAACGCTGCGAGGAGTTGCAGCCCGATATCATCTTGATGGATATCAACATGCCCGGCCTCAATGGCATTCGAGCTACAGAGCAAATTCTGCAAAAACAGCCGGAAACCCGCATCATTATGCTCACCATGCTCGAGGATGATGCCTCGGTCTTCAATGCCATGCGTGTGGGTGCCAGGGGATATTTGTTGAAGGGCGCTGACCCCCAAGAAGTTTTGAGTGTGATCCGGGCTGTAGCAGAGGGGCAGGCATTGTTTGGTCCAGCCATTGCCACGCGGCTAATGAATTACTTTAAGGAGCTTGGCTCCAAACCTGGATCCACGGAAACACTCACGCTGTTTCCTGATCTGACCGAACGGGAACTGGAAATCCTGCGCCTGATCGCCCAGGGATTGAACAATCAGGAAATTGCGCAGAAGTTCGTGCTTAGTCCCAAGACCGTTCGGAACCATATCACAAACATCTTCAGCAAATTGCAGGTTGCAGACCGCGCCCAGGCAATTGTTCGTGCAAGAGAAGCGGGACTACACTAATAGAATGTCTTTTCCAGTCGAAGAGCGTGTTCTTTTCGATGAGCACAAATGTCGATAACTGGACTCTGGTGGTTAGGACTCCTTTGGAGTACTCTGCTTTTTGGCTGGCAAAACCAGTCTTGCCGTGACCGAATATTGTGTTCTCTTGTGACAACTTAATGAAGGCAATATTTGGATTCGCTTGGGCGGTGGCTGTGGACATAAATTCAGGTTACCATGAAGCTACATCGATTCCATTGTGCACAAACATGAAGAAATCGATTCTAAAAGTATGCATTGAATCGACATACAATATCTATAATGTCAAGTAATCTTCCCACTGCGCTCACTTCGCTCCTCGGTCGCGAGGGGGCGTTCATTCTCTACTACACGCACCTGTGATGTCTTCGGATCAGACGCCATTAATGACTCTCTCGGAATGGTTGCCTCCATACACAATAGATAACGGATGAAGAGGCAAAAGGACTCAAAGTCGGGTTGCCAGATTACTATTTTTCTTAATTTTGCAAAATTATACGACTCTACGGGAATAAACAAGCGTCATAAGCACCGTCAACATTGCTAATGGTGAGGATTAAATAGTCGGTTACCATTCCCCATGACCTTGTGAATATTCCTTTGTTGGCACATTTTTGAAGTTTGAATTATGCATCAGTGTGAAAGGGATGCCTAACAATAATCGTTTTCCGAACGCGCTCTCTTGCAGGTTTTGACCAAGCGAATTATAGTTGACATCGACAGCGAGATCATTGAGCACGAATTGAATTCACCAGTTGTGTATCTTCGCTCTCTCGTGCAAGATTCATCCACCCCCGGAAACGGGAAAGATGGTTCGGAACACGTCCCCTTGGGGCATCGGTTTTCCTGAGACCGCCAACACAGGATGTTGAGCGGTTTTTGGTCTTGATTTAGGCTTGATGCAAGGGGAAAATGAATGCTTTGGGGCGTTATATAGATCCAAAAGCAAGCAAAACCAGTATTGAGCGGTTCGAGTCGGATTTCTCATAGAAAAGCTTAATGGTTAAGCAAAGGTTTTCTCATCCAAAATTGATTTACAACAAATCAGTCTATAAATAACAATGATGTCCTGGCACAGTGCGGGGTTGCTTTTGCAATCTGGGATTTTCATTCGCTAAGTGGGCGATTTGCATTGGTTCCAAGGTGATATAAAACTGATACAGACGCCGCCAATCTATTGTTTTTGCCTGTTACATATGCTACAGTAAATTTGGTTTTTCAACCTCCAATTTCTCACCAGCATAAAACAGGAAAAACCAGATGAATGCGAGTGTCAGGTTTGGGCAGCTAATCAAAGCACATCGTCAGGAATTAGGGTTGACACAGGACGAGCTTGCGCGACGCGTTGGATGCGCCTCCGTGACTCTGCGAAAAATTGAATATGGCGATCTCCGTCCATCGGTTCAAATTGCTGAGAGGCTGGCAATGGCGCTCAATATCCCTCGCGAAGAGCGTGCGGCATTTGTTCGGCTAGCCCGGGCCGAAAATGCTACACTTGCCGAGTCGCCTCCGACCCCGGCTCCAAGGCTCGATGAGATCGGAATGGAAGACTTGAGCGGGCGGGCGATTCGTGGGTACGCACTGGGGGAATGCATCGGCAGGGGCGGCTTCGGGGTAGTCTATCGAGCCATACAGCCAGGGGTCGAGCGTGAAGTTGCCATCAAGATCATTCTGCCTAAACATGCCAACAATCCAGAATTCATCCGTCGCTTTGATGTGGAAGCGCAACTGGTGGCAAAACTGGAGCATCCTCATATTGTCCCTCTCCACGATTATTGGCGTGAACCAAATGTAGCCTACCTTGTCATGCGACTGCTGCGAGGCGGCAACTTACTAGCACTGTTGAAGAGCGGCCCCCTGCAACCCGAATTAACATTACGGATCCTGGAACAGATCGGTTCCGCCCTCGGATCTGCACATCGTGCAGGCATCGTCCATCACGATCTCAAACCATCCAATGTACTTTTGGATGACGATCATAATGTCTACCTCGCAGACTTTGGCATTGCCACACATCGCAACGATCCCCTCTCTCATGAATCACAATGGGATGGGATCCTTGGCACGCCCGAATACATTTCTCCTGAACAAATTCGTTCTGAAGGCGTGGGTCCCCAAACGGACATTTACTGTCTGGGCGTGATGATGTATCAACTACTCACCGGAACTGTGCCTTTTCGCGGTCCGACGCCCATTGAAGTCATGCATCATCATCTGAATGCTCGGATGCCGCCTCTTGCCGCGAATCGCGGTGGGCTACCCAAAGCAATTGACAGGGTGATCGAACGCGCGACGGCCAAGAATCCATTTGAGCGGTATCAGAATGTTGAAAGCCTCATTGCCGACTTCCGCCAGTCCATTGGTGTTGAATGGAGGGTGACAACCTCTGAAACTCCTGCTGATATTACATCCCCAACTGTCACTCTAACGCCCGCTGACAATCCCTACAAGGGACTGCGGGCTTTTGGTGAACTCGATGCAGCAGACTTCTTCGGACGCGAATCGCTTACACAACAACTTCTTGCACGCCTGGGAGAGGGTGGTGACCTGGCGCGTTTTCTTGCGGTCGCCGGGCCAAGTGGGAGCGGTAAATCGTCCGTTGTTAGAGCCGGTCTGATCCCTGCAATTCGGCGTGGTGCGCTTCCAGGTTCAGAGGACTGGTTCATCGTCGAATTGATCCCGGGTCCGAATCCCATCGAAGAGCTCGAAGTTGCCCTCTTGCGCATCGCAGTCAACCCACCTTCCAATCTAAAAGAATGGCTGAGAAAAGATGACCGAGGTCTGCTGCGTGCCGTCGACCAATGTCTGCCGAACGATTCCACTACTCAACTGGTGCTTGTCATCGATCAGTTTGAGGAGCTCTTTACCCTCGTTCAGGATGAGTCCATTCGTGCGCACCTGCTCAATAACTTGCTAACAGCTACTCTGGATGAGCGGAGCCGCCTGCAGATTATTGTCACGTTGCGTGCAGACTTTGTCGACCGTCTATTGAACTATGTGGATTTTGGTGAGCTGATGCGCCAACGCACGGAATTTGTTCTTCCCTTGACCACAGATGAATTGGAGCGAGCAATTGTTGGTCCGGCAGAACGTATAGGGTTGCAAATCGAAGCAGGCGTTGTTTCAACTATCGTGCATGATCTCAGCGATCAACCGGGATCCCTGCCTTTGCTTCAATATGCGCTCACTGAACTCTTCGAGAATCGCGAAGGTAACACAGTGACGAAATCCGCTTATCAATCCATTGGTGGTGTACTCGGCGCGCTGAGCAGACGAGCGGAGGCCGTGTTTGCAGAGCTGGACAAAGCAAGCGAGAACACGGCGCGCCAATTGTTCCTGCGGCTGATCACTCTGGGGGAAGGCGTTGAAGACACGCGCCGCCGCGTCCTCCGCTTGGAACTAGAGTCCATAACCAAACAGGAAAATAACGGAAGTTCCCGCGGTTCAAAGGAAATTGAATCGGTTTTGGATGCCTTTGGCAAGCCGCGTCTACTCACTTTTGACCGCGATCCATTGACACGTGGTTCAACGGTCGAGATCGCGCATGAGGCACTGATCCATGCCTGGAACCGATTGCGGCACTGGCTGACTGAGAGCCGTGAGGATTTGCGGGTCCAACGGCAACTTAGCCTGGCAGCCAAAGAATGGACAAACGCGCGACGCGATCCGAGCTTTCTGGCAACCGGCTCGCGGCTGGCCCGGTTCGAGGCTCTGGCGGAGGAATCACATCTGGAGCTCAATGATGAAGAACGTGCATACCTGCATGCGAGCATTGCTGAACGCCAGCGGCGGGAAACTGAACGTACAGCCCAGCAGAGGCGCGTGCTGGTTCTACAACGCAGCTTCATTGGTGTCCTGGCAATGTTTCTCTTTGTGGCGCTGGGACTTTCAATTTTTTCCTTAAGTCAGCAGCGCGAGGCGCTGACACAGGCAGGAGTGGCCTTCTCTCGGCAGCTGGCGGCGCAAGCCCTTGCCGAAGTACAGAAGCCACTCGGCAACGACGAGTATGCTGCACTGCTGGCGATCCGCTCGTTGAGAATCCAATACGATCCGATTGCCGATGCAGCCTTAGTAGAGGCGGCAGGCAAACTTCCTCTCAGAGTATTTAGCGGTCATAACGATGGAATCACGAGTGTTGCCTTCTCGCCAGATGGGAAGTATGTGCTGACCGGCAGTGCAGATACGACCATCAGGTTATGGGAGGCCGCAACCGGCAAGGTAACGCAAACCTTCCGTGGTCACGATGGTGAGATTACAAGTGTCGTCTTTTCACCGGATGGCGAGTATATATTGAGCACCGATGCAGGCACAATCGCCAAGATGTGGGAGGTTGCCACAGGAGAGGAAGTTCATACTCTGCAGAGTCAAGTTGGTGAGATTTGGAGTGCGGTATTCTCGCCAAATGGCAAGTACGTTCTCACTGCCGGCACAAGTCCCGCCAAGTTGTGGGAGGTCGCCACAGGTGGAGAAGTCCGGACTTTCGTCGGCGTAGTATCCCCAGCAGCTTTTTCATCAGATGGCAAGTATATCTTGGCAGGTAGTGAAGAAAGGTACACAGCCAAGATTTTCGAAGCCGCAACGGGCCAGGAAGTGCATACCCTTAACGGCCACAGCAACTGGATCTATGGGGTGGCATTCTCACCTGATGACACATACGCGCTGACAGGCAGCATAGATAACACTGCCATATTGTGGGATGTAGACACAGGGCAGGAAGTGTACACCATTCGCGGCCATAGCAGTTCGGTCAGGAGTGTGGCCTTTTCACCAGATGGCAAATATATATTGACTGGGAGCGCGGACCGCACAGCCAGGTTATGGGAAGTGGCGACTGGTCAGGAGGTTCGCAGCTGGCGCGGTCATATGCACAGGGTTTTGAGCGTTGCCATTTCTGGCGATGGCAAGTATGTGGTCACCGGAAGCCAGGATGGGACAGCCAAGCTATGGGACTTCAGGGTAGGGGAGGGACATGCTTTGAGAGGTCATGACAATGAAGTTTATAGAACTGCTTACTCGCCTGATGGCAAGTACATCTTGACGAGCAGTTCAGACCAAACGGCAAAGCTGTGGGACATTGGCACCGGCCGAGAAGTGCGCACCTTTTCCGGTCATAACGAACTGGTTAGGAGCGTAACCTTTTCGCTGGATGCCAAGTATGTAATGACCGGTGGCGAAGACGGGACAGCCAAAGTGTGGGAGACTGCCACCGGTCAGGGGGTGCGCGCCTTTATAGGTCATGACGATCCCGTGTATGATGCCGCTTTCTCGTCAGATGGCAAGTATGTGTTGACGGGCAGCGCCGACAACACAGCCAAGCTGTGGGAAACATCCACGGGAGAGGAATTGCATACCTTTAGCGGTCATAATGCCGAGGTCTTAAGTGTAGCGTTCTCGCCCGATGACCAATATATCCTGACAGGTAGCGCAGATACCACGGCCAGGATCTGGGAAGTTTCCACTGGCGAGGTCATGCAAACCTTTAGCGGACATACTGATACCGTTTATCGTGCTGCCTTTTCACCAGACGGCAGGTATGTATTGACGAGCAGCGCCGACACGACCGCCAAATTGTGGGAAATGGGTACAGGCAAGGAGGTACGCTCCCTGAGCGGACATACCAACAC
>DATKED010000279.1:0-6063 GCA_035512375.1 Anaerolineales bacterium | reverse complement strand
GAGGCTTGCCACAAACTGGGCTGTCCCGTCTGCCAACTGGAACAGCAGAGTGTGGAGCGTTATCTGGATAACCAGTTCTACGAAAATGTGAACACGCCTGCGTGGCGAAACCGGCTGCGTGGCAGCCTGGGCTTTTGCCATGAGCATGCCTGGCTGGCGGTCAATAAACGCCTGGGCGATGCGCTGGGATTTTCAATCATTTACCACGACATTGTGAATTCCATCCTAAAAGAGCTGAATGATGGCGGCAGTCCGGCCCGTGCTCCACTCGGCTGGACGTCGCTGCTGCGGCAGATCCCTGAAAAGGCGCGGCATATGATCGGGAAAATGCTTTCCGCACTTGCCCCGCGCAAGCGCTGTCCCGTTTGTGAGCACCGGGATGAGGCGACTCGCAATATCCTATCCGTGTTGGTGGAGGAGTTGAAAACGCCAGAGATGATGGCGGCATTGCAGGCTTCAGAGGGTCTATGCCTGCCGCACTTGCGTCTGGCACTGGAGCATGTCAGGGATTTGTCTGTTTGCGAAACACTTCTTACCATCCACCGGGAAAAGCTGGCGAGCCTGAGGTCTGAACTGGCAGAGTTCATCCGTAAGAATGATTATCAATTGATCGAGGAGGGCTTTGGCAAGGAAGGCGATGCCTGGCTGCGGGCAATTGGCATGGTGGCGGGAAGGAGGAGAGAAACATGATTCGATATACTATTTTTCAATGATTGAATTGGGAACTTGATGCATTTGATTCGGCTATAATTTATCTATGGACACAAAATCCCTCCGTACCCGTTACGAAGAACTCAAACAGCAAATCCACTCGCACAATTATCGTTATCACGTTCTGGATGCACCGGTTATCAGTGACCTGGAATTTGACAGGCTGCTCCATGAACTGAAGCGGATCGAAGCTGAGCATCCGCATTGGATCATGCCCGATTCCCCAACGTTGCGCGCGGGAGCCAAGCCGGCTGACCGTTTCATCAAAGTTCTCCACCCTGCGCCGATCCTCTCGTTGGGAAATGCGTTTGGCGCAGACGACGCGCGCGGCTGGTTCGAGCGTGTCAAACGTATCGATGATCGCGTTGAAAATGCAAAGTTCGTCGTCGAGCCAAAGATCGATGGACTTTCCATTGTTTTGCATTACCGTGACGGGATCTTTGTTCAAGGCGCGACGCGCGGCAACGGAGAGATCGGGGAGGACATAACGGGGAATTTGCGGACGGTGCAAGCTATTCCATTGCGGATCCCGGTGGATGAAGAGGGACCCAAGCCGCCAAAATATCTGGTGGTTCGCGGCGAAGCGTATATGCCCATCGAAGAATTCGAAGAACTGAATCGCAGGCTGGAGGAAGCAGGTCAACGAACATATCTCAACCCGCGCAATACCGCGGCTGGTTCGCTGCGCCAGCTCGACCCGGCGTTGACTGCTTCCCGTCCACTCACATTGCTTGTTTATCAGATCATCCATGCCGAAGGTGGGAAAATTCCAGCCTCACAATGGGAAGTGCTGGAATATCTCAAAGCGTTGGGTTTCCCGGTCACAGATATTGCCAGACGATTTGATGATTTCGAAGATGCAATCGCTTATACCGAATCCTGGGATAAAAAACGCGACGAACTGCCTTACGAAGCCGATGGCATGGTCATCAAAATTGATGATTTGAATCTCGCGAAGGAATTAGGCTTCGTTGGCAAGGACCCGCGCGGCGCGATCGCGTTCAAGTTTCCCGCCCGTGAAGTGACCACGAAATTGATGGATATTCGTGTGAACGTGGGGCGCACTGGCGTCTTGATCCCCAACGCAGTGCTCGAGCCCGTTGAGATCGGTGGTGTGGTCGTTGAACGCGCTACGCTCCACAACTTCGACTACATCGCTGAGAAGGATATCCGCATTGGTGACCGCGTGCTGGTCAAACGTGCAGGAGAGGTAATCCCTTATGTGATCGGTCCGGTAATCGACGCGCGGACCAGGAAAGAGAAAAAATATAAACCGCCCGCGACCTGCCCCGCTTGTGGGCAGCCGGTCGAGCGTTTCGAGGCTGAGGTGGCATTCTATTGTGTCAACGCTGCCTGTCCTGCGCAATTGATACGGAATGTGGAGCACTTCGTCTCCCGCGGCGCAATGGACATCGTTGGGTTGGGCATTAGAATTGTTGGAAAATTGATCGAGACCAGCAAAGTGAAGGATGTTGCCGATATTTACCTGTTGAAGCGTGCTGATATTCTTGAGGCGGTCACCAAGAAGGAAAGAAAGACGGAAAAGGAACCTCCCGGCAAGATCGCGGACAATTTGCTCGCTTCGATAGAGGCGTCGAAGTCGCGTTCATTGGCACGGTTGATCACGGCGCTTGGGATCCGCGGTGTGGGAGAGGTTAGCGCGGGAGATCTGGCGCGGCACTTTGCAGATTTGGACGCGCTTTCCAAAGCCAGCGCGGATGATCTGCAGCAGATCGCTGGCATAGGTCCGAGCGTCGCCGAATCCGTTGCGGAGTGGTTCGCGCGTCCTGTCAATAAAAATGTGGTGAAGAAGTTGAAGGCTGCGGAGGTGTGGCCCAAAGGCGGGGAGTCGTCAAACGCCAAAAGTCGGGCATCGGACAGCTTTGAAGGAAAGACGTTTGTCATTACCGGCACTCTACCTACTTTCTCACGCGATGACGCGAAGGAATTCATCGAATCTCATGGCGGCAAAGTGACGGACAGCGTCAGCAAAAAGACGAGTTATCTCGTGCTCGGCGAAGCGCCAGGTTCAAAGTATGAGAAGGCGAAGTCGCTGGGCGTGAAGATTATTGGTGAGGCTGAGTTGAAGAAGTTGGCAGGGTAAAAATCCTTAAGGGATGACATAGTTTTCAGCGCTGAAGGGAAGTTATGGCGGGCACATATTCACAACTCCAATACGTTTATAATTACATTTTGAATCAGGAAAAACATCATGCCAAACAAACATTCGAGGATGACTATATGGACATCCTGAAGAGATTCGAAATCGAGCACGATGTGAAAGATGTCTTCGCGTGGATTGATTAGCAATCAAGGATGTCCTTATGAAAAAAACATCGATTTTCAGTTTATTAATAGTGTTTGTCTCCTCCTGGGCATGTCAGTTCCTGGGTCCTTCCCGACCAGGGACGGTGGTGTCAGACTGCTCAGAGCTCGTTTCAGAGGTCAGCGCTCTAAAACCGGGGGCAATTCCTGAGCATCTCTTGATGACAAGAATAAAGCGTGGGAATGAGTTTGATGTAAACCAATATTTCAATGTATTAACTCACATCTCTATGCAGGATGGATATGCCCTGGATTACGTGTATCAATACGATAGTCTGGGCGGCTACCCGCTGCTGTATCCCCGCCCTGTGGATCAAGCTCCTTATGCTTCGACAGAAGACATCCCTGCAAATACAGAATGGCCAGATTTCCATGAGTATCTGGATGTTGAAGATACAGAACAAGGTTACTTTGATTATGTCGTCATGGACATCATGGAGGATCAGTTCTACCTGTTCTGGCATGCCAATTACAATGATCATCAAATTGTCTGCAATCGCCAGCAAATGTATGATATTGTTGCGCAAGTCAGTTCAAGCGAGTTTGGAAACCCCATGGATCCTGCCCAACAGGCAAAATCTCGCTCCTTGAGGAATATCGTGCCAGTCGTCCGTTTGACAGGGGATTCCGCCGAGGTGGACGTTGTCACCTTTACCAAGTGGGGCGGGTTCGATCGCCTGACGTATACCATTAGCCGTGAAGCGCCGCATAAGATCATCGATATCAAACAGGAAAATATCCTGCCGTATGACTGTGGGGTGGTATTCTAAGATTTATCTTGAGATGTTTTACGAACACAAAATAGATCTAGAAAATTTCTTGTCCCCAGACTCTTTTCCTCAAGGACCACCTCAGCTTCGCGAATATCCCATGGTCAAATCTGAGCGAATTCATTGCTCCTACGGTGACGATCACCGCGCTGGGCGCAGTGGGATCCCTGCTATGCGGCGCAGTTGGTTCCAATATGACCGGCAAACGCCTGCAGGCGGATCAGGAACTCGTCGCACAGGGTGTTGGCAACATGATCATCCCGTTCTTTGGCGGAGTTTCTGCCACAGCCGCGATCGCGCGATCCAGTGTGGGCATCAAATCGGGCGGGCAGACTCGTTTGGTGAGCATCGTCCACGCAGTGGGGATTTTGCTTTCGATGTTTCTGTTTATAGAATTTATGGAGCGGATCCCTCTTGCGGCGCTGGCTGGGGTCTTGATGGTCACGGCAGTCCGCATGAACGAATGGGACGCGATCAAGTTCATCTTCGGCAAGCGCTTCAAAACGGACATGCTCGCATTCTCCATCACAATGCTTGCCACCATTCTTCTCGATCTGACTCAGGCGATTTTGATCGGCTCCTTCCTGGCGGACGCGGTCTTCCTGAACAAGATCGCCAGCATTGACGTTGATGCGCAGGAAGTGACATCGAACGCCCCAAACTAAAGGGGATCGAAACCGCAGGCAAATGCCAGCATGTGCGCGTGGCGTTTTTAACGAGTCCACTTTTCTTCGCCGCGACGGGTCAATTCAATGAAGCGTTCGCAAATTTAGGTGAAACACACGCACTGATCCTTTCGAGGCGTGGCGTGCCATTGATCGATACGGCTGGCATCGAAGCCATCCATTGTTTGCATGAGCGCCTGCAGGCGCAGGGCGGCACATTGATGTTCGCGGGAATCCACGATAATGCCCGCAACATGATGCAGCGCGGCGGAGTGGTGCAGGTCATTGGAGCGGAAAAATTCTTTTGGTCCAGCGACCAGGCTATTGTCGAAGCCGAGAGGCGAGGCTGTAAATTCAATAGGATAAAATATCCCTGCAAAGATCACACTGCAGGGATATTTTTGAAAAGGAAATAACAATGGCAAACAAAGTTCTCAACTGGGGATTGCTCGCCACGGCACGGATCAATAGCGCTCTTATTCCACCTTTACGAGCTTCAAAACGAAATTCTCTTTTGGCTGTGGCTTCACGGACGCAGGAGTCTGCCGAAAACTATGCGCGCGAGTGGAAGATCCCGCGGGCACATGGATCATACGAGTCTCTGCTGGCTGACCCTGAGATCGATGTGATCTACAACTCATTGCCAAATCACCTGCACGCAGAATGGACGGTCAAAGCAGTGCAGGCGGGCAAGCATGTGCTGTGTGAAAAACCACTCGCCTTGAACGTGGATGAAGTGGATGCGATCAAAACTGCTTCTCAAAAACATGGACGCGTCGTTGCGGAAGCATTCATGTACCGGCATCATCCGCAGACTCTCAAAGTGCAGGAGTTGGTGAAGAGCGGTTCACTCGGGATTATGAAGCTGATCCGCGGTTCTTTCAGCTTTATCCTCTCCCGTGATGGCGATGTCCGTCTTGCCCCCGCCATGGGAGGTGGAAGCATCTGGGATGTGGGGTGTTATCCCATCAGCTACGCGCGGACCGTTGTCGGGGAGAATCCGCTTGAGGTGTTTGGCTGGCAGGTGGTGGGTCCGACTGAGATCGATGAGACGTTCGTCGGGCAAATGCGATTCGCCAACGAGATCCTCGCACAATTCGATTGCAGTTTTGCCATCCCATCCCATTCCTTTATGGAAATTGTCGGGAGCGAAGGGACGTTAAATATTCCCAGACCCTTCAAGCCTGAGACCGACGAAAAAATCTATCTGACGCGCGGAGATAAGACCGAGACGATCAAGATCAAGGGGCAGGAGTTGTATATTGGAGAAGTGGAGGATATGGCGGATGCGATCCTGCTGGGACGCGAGCCGCGCATTTCGCTGGACGACAGCCGTGGGAATGTGGCTGTGATCTCCGCTTTGCTTGAATCGGCGCGGATCGGGAAACCTGTAAAGATCATTTAACCCTGCGAAGGTTGCTGAGGGACGAGCAACCTCAGGGTAAAAAACCGCTTCATTGGGAATTGCCGTGATAGCCGCCAGATCTGGGGGTATCAAAAGCGATAAAATCATGGCAAAAATGCAGCCTGGGTCTGCAGAACACGGATCAGAAATGACAAAGGCACAAATCACAATCCCACTGGATATTCCA
>DATKED010000278.1:0-5066 GCA_035512375.1 Anaerolineales bacterium | reverse complement strand
CATTTTTACATCATTATCCACAAACAAAGCGCCATGCAACTGGTGAACCGGATGGAAACCTGCCCCCTCCAACACCGCGCTATTTTCAGGGACTGACCCATCGCCATTCGCGCGCGTCTCATAAACAGAATTCGAGAGTTTTCCATCCGGCTTGCGAAGTAATTTGATCCGGTCTACCGTTTTTTGTCCATAGCCAAAAATGCAGGTGGTAGGAATACTTGTCTTTGTACCAAGTTCCCGCTTGAATTCACGCGCGGCTTGCCATAGTGCCTTTTGTTCCGGGTTAAGCCAGCTGTCATCCCTCATGAAATTCAAGGCTTGCCCAAATTGATCCATGCCGCAGGAGTAAACAGGCAGGATTTGATACGAGGTCTCGAAGGTCGAAACCACCTTCCGCAATTTTTCGCCCAGCAAACCAAAAGGCAAAATATCCGGTCCAAACAGCAAACTGGAAACCGCGTTCGGAGTTCCCAAATGCGGACCGCCCATCAGGATCAGCCGGTCGATTTTGTCCTTCCCTCCGCAGCGTTCGATATAATAGCGGCTGACCAACGTCCCCAGACTATGAGCAATGATCTTTACTGGGGGGTTTACTGGCAACGCGTCAATATACTGCGCCAACTGCCGCGCAGTTTTACGCACATCCTGCCGCCAATCATATGCAAACTCAAAGAAATCCTTGCCGCGGGTGTATCCGAGATTTTCAACGAGATAATCGCCAAGGCGACTGTACTGTTCGAGCTTGATCAAATTTGGGACGACAACCACTTCCTGCAAAATCCCGCGCGCTTCTATGCCAGGCAGCCCCGGATACTTAAAGAACTCAGGTTCCTTGAACATCACTTTCAGGTTGGGCCAGATCCTTTCCTTCCCCAGCCAAAGCTCCGACCCCATAATGCCGGGCACAAAAACAACCGGATGTCGATCGGGGACTTTGAACGAGGTGCCGCCAATCGTTAAGTGCTCCTCGGTAAAACCGCTTTTGTAAATAAGAGTCGCATATCCCACCCGCACAGATACACCGTCTTCAAGAACGACCTCACTGCGTTTCTCTCCATTCACGCGGAGTCCGTTACTGCTGTTCAAGTCCTTGAGCATAAACGTCCGATGATCACGAACGAGCTGCGCATGCGAACGTGAAACGCTCGGATGATCGATCACAATGCCGTTGCTTGCTGTGCGCCCAATCGAAAGCGCGTCAACTTTATCGTCAAGTTGAACTTCCCAGGTTTTATCAGGCGTGCATATCACAAGCCGGTCTTCGCTAGTATCGTTAATGGAAACAGGCAGGACAACTTCCGCCATGGTACGGTCGAGGTCTGCTTCTGAATCAATAATAGTCATTCCATCGTCGGCTTCGGATGCTTTTTCATAGGTGATCTGGCTCGCTCCGATAAAGACGACATCTCCCGTCTGGATCTTTGCCTTGTCGACCCGGATGCCGTTCACCCTTATGCCGTTGGTTGACCCCAGATCAACGACCGTAACCCCGCCCTCGGCATCGAAATCAAAACGCGCATGCGAGCGCGAAACCTTTGAATCCTGAAGAACAATATCGTTCGTCTGTCCCCGCCCGACCATGATCTCTGGTTTTGAGACTTCAAACTCCTGATCACCAATCCCAGGTAGCTGTAATTTCAAATATCCGAAGGTTGGTTCCATAAATTCAACCTCAAACGAGCTGAATATTGGGGCAGGTCAAAGCAATTGCCGCCTTCCGCTTTATTGCTACAACGCGTTTTAAGTTTGGGTCATTTGCTTTACAGACCGCCGACATTCCCCCTCTGCCAGGCAGTGCGCTGATCTTGTATCTGCCGTTCAGAAAACGACCTATCCTGGTTGGTTGGTCCATTTCTCTCCTCTTCTGCAATAATGACGGAATGAATTCTAAAAAGTTACGGGATTATACACCAGACGTTTGCGATACTCTATTTCATTGCGTTTATGATCGAGTAAATATCCCGTTTGTTCCAACCGGATAATTTGACCAATTCTGCAGAGATCTCCTTCGCGGATTTTTCGTTTTTCAATTCAATCTCAATTGCTCTTTGTAATTGTTCTTCTGTCCATTTTTCATTCTTGTCTTCTTTCTTCCCCTCAACCACCAGCGTAAACTCCCCGCGCGGCGGCTGGGACTTGAAATGTTCCACTGCCCCGCTGACGTTCCCGCGCCAGTATTCCTCGAACATCTTCGTCATTTCACGCGCCACACAAATTCGCCGATCTCCCAAAATTGAGAGAAAATCTTCCAGGGCTTCAACAATGCGATAGGGAGATTCAAGAAACACCAGGGTGTATGGCTGACTTTCAACCTCTTCCAATCGCTTGTGGCGTTCACTCGTCTTATGCGGGAGATAGCCTAGATAAAGGAACGAGTCAGTGGGCAAGCCTGAGACGGTGAGAGCGGTGATGGGAGCCGAGGGTCCGGGGACAGGCTTCACATCATGTTTTGAGGCGAGAGCAGCTTGTACCAGTTCATAGCCCGGATCGTTAACCGCCGGCGTCCCAGCATCCGAGACCAGCGCAACATCTCCCGTCGAAAGCTTATCTAAAATAAAATCCAGTTTGTTAAGTTTGTTGTGCTCAAAGTAACTGGTGATCGGCGTTTCGATCTCAAAATGCTTGAGGAGTTTACCGGTGTGACGTGTGTCCTCCGCTGCGATCAGACTCGCCTCGCGCAAAATGCGGAGGGCACGCGCGGACATATCCTCCAGATTGCCAATGGGAGTCGCGACGAGATAAAGTGTGCCCATAAAATGATTCTATCACTTGTGGAGGTGTATAATTTTTGAAGCTTACGGAGAATTTATGATCGTCATCTCAGATCTGATCGGGACGTTAACCACAGGCTCGCCGGTCCTTGGCCTGGTGGACTGGGTACGGCACAACCAGAGCAAAATGCAGGCGCGGCTTTACTTGGCGTCGATCATGCCTGCATACTTTTTCGCGAAGCGCGGCTGGCTCGACTGGCAACAATGGACACAGGGCCTAATGATCAATAGCTTGAAAATGGTCAAGGAGGCGACGCCTGAAAAAATGAAAGCTGTCGGTGAATGGGCAGTGGAACATGATCTTTGGAAGAAACGCCGCGAGGATATGATCGCGCGCCTCAAAGGACACGCGGCGCAAGGCGCGCGGGTGTATATTGCAAGCAGTGTCGTTGAGCCGATCATCAAGCCATTTGCAGAACACATCGGCGCGCAGACAATCGGTACGCCCGTCGAATATGCCAACGGACACGTACGCGTGGCGGGTGCCCTGGTCGCGCAGGAACGCAAGATCGAGCAGGTACTCAGCCGTTTGGGCGTTGACCGCGTCGATTATGCATATGGTGATACCGAGCAGGATATTCCGTTGCTCGGACATGCCGATCATCCCGTCGCAGTGTATCCTGATGAAAAGTTGAGAGCCAGCGCCCTCGAGCACGGCTGGGAAATTCTCGGTTCACGCGAGAATGATTAGCAGGAGATGCATTCATGGAACTAAAACACCAAATCCGGGGAGCAATCGCCCTGGGACTCCTGTCATTGGTCGCGGGTGGGTTGGGACATCTTGCTCTGACTGACATTTATCATGGGGATGGCAATCTCACTCTCGAGTGGAACATGTTACGCATCTTTGCCACAGTATTCCTGATCTTCATTGGCTACACATTGATCACGGTGAGAAAAATCTTGAAAACAATTTAATGGACGAAGACAAGCTCTGGGAGATCCGCGCGTTCATCTATCAGCATTTTGCAGAGACAACTCATCCCCCTCGCGTGGAGGAGGTTGCATCCCATTTCGCTCTGACGCACGAGGCAGTTGTTTCGACTTACCAGGAACTTCATCAGCGCCACGCGTTATTTCTCAAGCCGGACACATATGAGATCCTGATGGCAAATCCGTTTTCGGGCGTGGAGACTCCGTTCAAGGTCCACACGAACGGCAGGAGCTATTCCGCCAACTGCGCCTGGGACACATTCGGAATCCCTGCCGCGCTACACGTGGATGCAGAGATCGAAGCCACGTGCGCGCAAAGCGCAGAACCCATTCGATTAAGCGTGACCAATCAACAGGTCCAGCACGAAGAAGTGCTGGTACATTTCCTCATCCCGTTTCGCCAGTGGTATAACGATCTCGCCTTCACCTGAACGAACATGCTTTTCTTCCAGTCGGAAGAATCGCTGAACGAATGGCTTGGATCCAAAAACGCCCAACGCGGCGCAGTATTCTCCATTCCCCAAATTTGGGAACTCTCACAACGCTGGTATCAGAATCGGATGTCGCCGGAGTATCACGGCAGGACGATGGAGCAGGTGCAGGAAATTTTTAAAGGAGTGAGATTGACCTCTGAGTTTTGGCAGTCTTAAGGCATATCTCAGGATTTTTATAAGAATTTCACCACTTGCCCATGGATTGACTTGGATTGCAGCGCGCCTCTGTGACCCAATCCTTCCGTCTCGATGAGTTGCGCTTGTTCCCAAACTCGCGCGATCGCGCGGCTATCATCGATCGGCGTGACATTATCCGATGCATCGTGGAACATCAAGGCGGGGATGTTGATCCGAGGTGTCAACGCCTCGTTGGTAATGGACTCTAATACACCGCGTCCAAAATTTTCATAGAGCATTGCACGAAGGCCTTCCATAATTTCATCTGGCAAACCAGCGAGAACTTGAAAACGCGGCAGTGAGTCTAAAAGCTTATTGAACGCGCCAAAATATACAAGTCGCGCGGGAGGCGGAAAGTTCCGCTCCACCAGCGCATACGAAGTAATTAACGTTCCAAATGAATGAGCGATGACCGCGTGAAAAGGTCCTTCCTGTTGTGCGATCAAATCCATGGTGGGAGCGATCTCCAACAGGTTGGTTGTCCTTCCATCCGATTCACCGTGGGCGGGCTGATCGTAAGCTATCACGCGATAGCCCGCGTGGAGCAGAGGGTCGACAAAGCCTGTCATTTGAGCGCGAGCCCCACCCCAACCATGCATGAGCAGTATAGCGGGTCCACTGCTTCCCCAGGTTGTGACATGTAATTCGCCGCTATCGAATGGGATCCGATAACTATTTCCCCACTCAATGA
>DATKED010000277.1:0-15808 GCA_035512375.1 Anaerolineales bacterium | reverse complement strand
AACGATCGGGGGAGCAGAGTAGTGTAGGAGAGCAACCTGTGTCATTGCGATTTTTCCCTCGCGGCTTGTATCGCCAGATCAATGAATACTGCCGAAGACCAGCCAAACATGGAGGCGGCATTTGGAGGATTCTCACCGCTGACAGGATCATAGTATTCGTAAATGTCATCGCGGCAGCAGATCAAATCTAGGGTGCGGTGACGCAATTCACGAGCCAGATCCGCATAACCCGAACGTTGCAAACCTTCGATCAGAAGGTAGTTCACATTCACCCAGGTTGGTCCACGCCACATTTTGTGAGCACTGAATTTTGGGTCATCCATTGCGACCGTAGGGACAGGATAACGCGACCAAAACTGGCGTTCGTCAGTGAGATGCGCGACCAGGCGATCAGAGATCTCTGGCGGCATCTGACCTGTAATCAACGGGAACAGGTTGAAGGGCGTCCGAACGTTCACACGGGAGCCGTTCCTGCGAGCCCAAAAGAAGCCGCTCTCTGCATCCCAGACGAGATCCATTAAGCGTCGAGCCATGGCTTCTGCACGTCCCCGCCACAGTTCAACATCCTCCTGTTTGCCTATCACACGGGCAATCTTCGCGAGGGATTCCTGTTGCAGATAAAGATACGTATTGAGGTCAGGCGCCTCGACCGGCATGCCATCGTCCCATAGAGGGCTGTCATCCAGTCCCGATGAATATGGATGCTGGTACTCACACAGACCGTTGCCATCCAGATCATTGTTATCGAACCACCAGTTGTTCCAGCGCACAATCGGCTCATAGATCTCGTCCAGGAACTCACTATCGCCATCGTGCTCATAAAGTTTATAGGCAGCCCAAGCAATCAGCGGAGGTTTCGTTACATCTGCCTCGATGGGATGATCGATGTGAGTCACCGCCCCCTCATCATGGATGGCATCGGGGATCATGCCGTCTTCGCGTTGGTGGTCGAGGACGATGCGGATCTGGTCGTGCGCCAAATTCTTTTCCACATGGCGATAGGCAAGAGCATGGAAAAAGGCGTCCCACTGCCAGACGCCTACGTAGTGGATCATGGATGGCGTCATGGCCTCGCGCGTGGTATAGAAGCGGGTGGAGATCAGGCCGGCGCGCATGATCCACCAGGCGTAATAGTATTGAGAGCGGTATTCCTCCTCGACCGGCGGCGCGGCGGCAAACCATTGATGCCAGCGTTGCGTGGCATCTTCCATCGCTTTAGCTAGGTCTGGAATATATCGATTAAAACCAAGGCGGGGTGTGATGTTCAACAGCAAGGATTTACCTCCATCCGATGCATCCAGATGTAGGTGAACAGATTGATTCTCGGTGCCAAGAGGAGCCGTAGCATGCGAAACAATTCGGGCGTTGGTGGTGTAAGCCACGTTGCGACGGATGTCGCCTGTGAGACGGAGAATACCCCCGCGTCGATCGGTTTGGATTCTGTCCAGGTTGGCGTTGAATTTGATCGTGCACTGCGCAGAAGGCAGAGTGATCAACACCGTTTCTATATCCATAAACGCCAGACGGAACGTCCCAATGCTGGTTTCACAGTCGATACGATGGGGATAGGTCGTTAACTGAAACTCGAGCGGATTGCCTTTTTCATCGGTAAACACCCATTGGTCGATGAGCGGCGGGCGCTGACGATACGCAGCGAGTTGTCCCTCTTTCTTGAACCAGCGCTCCGCCAGCCGGAAGGTAAAGTGATGGTCAGATTGGAATATAAGCAGCCTTGAGCCGCGCTCACTAAAGGGGATCTCACGCAAATTGACTCGGTCCTTCAAAAGATTTAGATATTCTGAATTAACATTCATATATTCATCCTTTGATCCTTAACCATAAAGTTTGATAGGGCTGGAGAGCCACAATATCATTCAACAAATCGTCCATTCGATGATCGGTGATCAGATCGATCAGTGTGCCCGCAAATAAGCCAAAGATTTCTTTTGATTCAAGATTCACCCTTTGAGTCTGGTCTGAAATATTATGCAGGCACAATACACGCTCGCTTCCATCCGGGGAGAAGCGCAGCAAGACAAAGACCGCTTCCCTTCCATCCAACACTTGCTGTCCTCCGTGAGGATCGAATGCTGAAGATTCTCTGAGCGCTCGAAGCAATTGTGAATAACGATGGAAGACTTGATGGCGTAATGATGACTCATCCGCTAGATCACTCTCGAGCATGGAGAGATCAATCTTTTGACGATTAATGGTTCGATTTCGCCCGGTCAGGTCAACGCCTTCGTGCCAACTGCGCGAGCCAAATAAACTGTGAAAATAGATGCCCGGCACACCGACCAGTGCAAGCATGATCGCCTGGGCAGTCATAAAACGATCCACCTGAGCGCCAATGGGTTCCTCCCCACGCGGGTTCGAGAGCGCGTCAAAATAGTTGATATTGAGCTCGTAAGGGATTTGCGCACCGTTCGCATCATTTTTATAAGACACCAGACCGCCATGCTGAACTACCCGCTCGACCATCGCATCGATTTCCATCTCAGAGAGGATGCCGCGAGCCGGATTGACACCGATCCCGTCATGAGAGGCAAGGAAGTTGAAAAACGTGGTGTGCCTGGATGGCAATTTCAATCCCGCGGCCCACTCTGAAAGGATACGGCTATTTCCTGTGTAAAACGTGTGCAGGACCAGCGGCGGCAGGGCGAAGTTATAAACCATTTGGGCTTCATCTCTTCCATCGCCAAAGTAGGAGATGTTATCGAGGTGAGGCACATTTGTCTCTGTAACCAGCAACACATGAGGCGCCAGGTCATCGAGCACCGCGCGGAAGAGACGGATGATGCGATGTGTCTGGGGTAGGTGAATACAGGCTGTGCCTGTTTCCTTCCATAAATAGGCGATGGCATCCAGGCGAATCAGTTGGGCGCCTTGAGCAACATAGAACAAAAGGGTATCAACGATCTTTAAAAGTACATCCGGGTTTTGGAAGTTGAGATCGACCTGGTCTGCGCTGAACGTTGTCCACACCTGCCTGGGACCCGATGGCGTTTCGAATTTCGTCAGGAGCGGAAGCGCACGCGGTCGTACCACTTGAGAGAGATCCGGGTTGCCATCCACCACAATGAAATAATCCCGATAGTGCGGATCATCCCTCAGGAAAGCCTGGAACCATTCATGTTGAACAGAGACATGATTGATTACCGCATCGAACATCAAGCGGAAGCCATCCTGCATCCTGGTAATATCCTCCCAGTCTCCCAAGGCAGGCTCCACCGTCCGATAGTCGACCACCGAGAAGCCATCATCCGAGGTCCATGGATAGAATGGCAAAATATGAATTCCACTTACTACGCCGTTCAAGTGTTGGTTGCAGAACCTGCCCAGGGTTTGCAGAGGCCTCTCGCCAGCTACTTTCACTTGATCACCATAAGTGATCAGAATCGAATCTCGTTGTGTCAATTCGCCGGTGCTGGAAGGGATTCTCATACGATAGTCTGCGATGATCCCCTGGAGACGTTCCAATAATTGCGGCGCCTGGTCTGCTCCATAGAGATAAGCAAGATGAGATAGAAGGTCGGTCATTTTGTTTTCCTGCCGATGAATCTATCCAGTGGTGAGGATGAGCGTACGGGGAAAATACCTTGCCGGGCAGAGCGTAACTCCTCCACCGTAAAGAAGGCTTTTGGATGGACCTCTTCAATCAGGTTGACGACACGAGAAAGATCCTTCCTCATCACCACTGTGTAAATAAGCATCACCGGACCACTTGTGCCATGTCCGTCCGCATATGTGGCTCCGAATCCTGCTGTGCGCAGGCGCTCGACTAAATGCACTCCGTCCCTGGGAAGGATGACGCGGATCACCAGGGTGCCAATCGCCAGTCTCTCCTCGATAAGCATACCGGCATAATTCCCAACCGCAAACCCGCTAGCATATGCCAGATACGCCGCTATATTGTGAGCACCACGCACGATCTCGGATACGATCGTAATCCAGATCAGTACCTCGACAAAACCAAGCAGCGGCGCGAGATACTTTCTACCCCGGGAGAGAAAGATGATGCGCAGTGTACCCAGTGAGACATCCACAAAACGCGCCAGGAAAACAATAAAGGGCAGGATCACCCAGGTATACCAGTCAAATGTCTGCATATAAGAATTTATAAACTGCGGCTGTTGCCCATGCTGGGAAGGATCGATTCATCCTCATAGAACTCGCGCAGGAGCTGGTAATAATATAGCGTTTCCTTGTTCTGTAATTCATAATCCCATTCTACCTTGAGACGCTGGCGCTCTGAATGGAACTCAGGGTCTGAGATTTGGATATCGGCATATTGAGTAATGAGATTGGATGAGCCGGCGCCACTCGAGAATTTTTGTTTGGGACGATTGACAATCTCAGCAGGCAGGTCGCCCGCGAAGGCCTCACGCAACAGCGCTTTGGGAGCGTGTTCATGGTGTAGCTTCCAGTCGGCGGGAATGCCCATCGCAAGCGAGATCGATTGAACATCCAGAAAAGGGACTCGGGCTTCCAATCCAAAAGCCATCGACATTCGATCAGCACGCTGCAGGTTTGTGTTGTGAAGCGCCTTCGTAATATGCAGCATTTCGTTCTGTAATTCTTCAGAGATTTCAAACCGCGCGAGGTAATCATACCCTGCGTAAATTTCGTCTGCGCCTTCCCCTGTAAGCATGACCTTTACGTGTTCGGAAGCCAGCTTCGCCAGAAAGTAATTGGGAATGGCACTGCGGACCAGCGATGGGTCGAATGACTCGAGGTAATATAAAACATCCGGCAGCGCATGCACCATATCCTGCGTGGTATATACATACTCGTGGTGAAGCGTATCAAGATATTTGGACATCTGACGCGCGGCTGCCAGATCAGCGCTTCCTTCCACGCCGACCGCGAAGGAATGTAATTGTTCAGTCTCTTCACGCGCCAGCGCAGTGACAATGCTGCTATCCAGCCCGCCGCTCAAACTCACGCCAACAGGTACATCTGCAAGCAGTCGTTTAGAGACGGCGTTGCGAAGTGTGGATTTTATCGCTGGCAAAGCCTCACTCTGTGTCCCGCCATACGGACGGATCGTCTCTTCCAGGCGATAGTATTTATGCCAGCCAAGCCGTGAGTGATACCAGTACCCAGCCGGGAATTCCTTTATGCTTTCGACCTTCCCAACAAGCGCTTTGATCTCGGACGCAAAGAAAAAATGTTTTCCATCGGCGTCGCTGCCGTAATAGAGCGGCTTGATGCCGATAGGATCGCGCGCCAGCAATATTTCACCTTTGTGCTGGATCGCAAAAGCGAACATGCCATCCAGGAATATCACAAATTTAGGCCCAAATTTGCGATACAGATGCAGCAGGACCTCTGTATCCGAATGGGTCTTTACCCGCAGGTTGGATAGATACCTGCGCTTCAATTCCCTGTAATTATAGATCTCGCCATTGAAAACGATGGATGTTTCCTTAAAACCCATTGGTTGATGTCCCCCTTCCACGTCCAGAATAGCAAGACGTGTATGTCCGAATGTTCCATTCGGAACATCAACAACGCCATTGCCATCAGGCCCGCGATGCAAAATGCTGCTCACCATTTTTTCGACAATTTGATTGGCTGGTTGTTGAAAGACCCCAGCGATTCCACACATAATATTTCTCCTTTTCACATTGAATTAGGGATAGCCCACTCAGGCCAAAGACGTTTTAATCGATGGTTCCATCCTGGACAAAACGGGTTAGCTCACTGACGCTCCACTGTTCCAATCCCAATTTTTCCACGGTGCGGCCGCGCCGCCAGTAATCGGTGCGATGGATGATGCTGGCAATCTGGATCATGCTTTCCATACCGCGCACGGAAACGCCGTAACGCTTCCCCAACGAGGCAATCGGGACCAGGCTCATCGGGACATCTTCAAAAATATACCTGTGATTCAAAGTGGCTGGCGCTTTGATGCCATAATAGCCGGGCTGGTTATGAATTGCTTCATGCAGGTCCGCACCGGTCGTGTCATAGGCAAGCTTCAGCCATTCGAGCGACGTTCGAGCGCGGATGCCCAATGCAGATGCAACTGTTACGCGCTCGCGGTCCAGTACCTCCAGCGCGCGCGCGACCGAGGGAGTGACTCCGTCAATATAAAACTGATAATCACCATGCGTTGCTTCGATCCAGCCCATGTTGAGCAGGGTCAGTGCGGGGTGGAAGATCGCGCCCATGTTGTTCATGCCGGTATTCAGCACGTCCACACCGTCGATGAATTGTGGATATGCCTCGCAGATCGCATCCAAAACACATTGCGTACGCGTCGAGGGGAGCGCCGCCAGCGGGACTGCCTCCTTGATTCGGAAGATGCGCGCCTGCACAGGACCATCTGAACGTGAAGCATAAATAAAGGTTTCCGCTTCTGCCACAGTAACATCCGCCTGGCAGCCGTTGTCACGGATTATCTTGACAAATTCCAGCGCGCCGCAGGTACGCCCGGGGTGAAGAACCACGATCTGTCCACCCTTCAGGTGCGGCGCCATCGCCTTTGCAATATCCGCATGCGCAGAAGAGGGCAGGACGACCATGATAACTTCCACGTTCCGAATCGCCTCCTCGATATTGGATGTCACCAGGGCAAGTTCTCCAAACCCATGCGGACCGCCTTCAGCGCTTTCCAACTCGATGCCGCCGCGCTTTTTGATGACTTCCACATGAGCTGATGTGCGGTTAAACAAGTTGACCGTGAATCCCATGAGAGCCAGATGCGCAGCCATTGCCTTCCCACCATGGCCTGCGCCGATCACTGCATATTTTTTCGTCATTGAGTCCTCCGTTGTTTGTCACTTTGAGGAAGCGTCTTCTGCGACTGAAGAGTCTTCTTGTTGGGTAAGAGAGGCTCACCTGCCCGGAACCTGCGCAAGAGGTAAAGTGAAGCTGCCCTCAGCATGATATTTCGAAAAATTCTATGGTTGCATTAACCTTCTTGATTCTGTAATTGGAGTTCCGCTTTTGTCCACAGCTACATTTGCGCCGTTGACAATACTTGTGCGGACTTCCCCGCGCCCGAACTTATTGTTGCCCAATTGCGGCGCGTCCATGAGGCCACAGGTTACCGCTCGAGTTAGAGTTGACGCGTTAGTGAACGGGTCGCCAGCCTCGGGTCCCGCGAGAGCCGAGATTGCTTCCAATAAAAGTTTCGCTTCCTTAACCAGTTCTTTTCTGCGTTTTGTGACTGCCTTATCAGCCGTCATATCCGGCGCGCCGCGCACCGAGTTCTCGATGGCACGCCGCGCGATCCGGCCCGCTTCAATGATGTCTTCAGCCGTTGCAGCGTGATGCGCCTCCGTGTGACCGACAATGTGATAGATGTGCGGCTTGATCGCCATTTGAAGATAGGTCGCGGCGGCAAGGTGTCCGCGCGCGGCATCGGGGTCGAGAGGATGCGAGAGCAGGCCGATACGTGTTTGCTTCCAAACTTTGAAATCGTTATTTTGAAGCGGCTCAATCATATCCATTACTGCCAGCATCTTCGCAAGATCCATCGCGTCGGAAAGCCCCGGCGGGCTGTTGAACATGAGCTGCGCAATGTAATCCTGCACACCGAACGCCCGCGCGTTATACGCCGAAAGATAAGCTGAAACGACGAAGACCACATCGGGCGCGTCCCGCATCCCCCAGTGATGCGGCTCATTCAATTCAACAGGAATATGATGTGCGCCATACCACTTCATCACACTTTGATGTTCGCGGATCGAACCCTCCAAATCCCACGGACCGCGCCCATCCATTTGATTGAACCAAAACAATGGGATCGCGCACCAGGCATTGTTGATCGTCTCCACATACATCTCAGCCAGCCGGATGAAATCATCGGTGCCGGAATAGGTCCGCAACAGCGGAAAGTTGCCGCGCCGGCTCGCGGCATATAAGACGCGGTAATCCTCCTCTGAGCGGACAGGTACTCCCCCCGCCCCTTTACGCCGCGGATCCTGTCTTTCGGGATGATAAAAGTTTTCCTGTGCGTCCTGGTCGATACCGAGCGAAATGACATCCAACGCTTGAGCATCAGCAATCTTCTCAATTCCTTCCATCGTCGCTTCCATGGTAGGAAGACCGAAATGGTGACGCAAAATCGGATAAGGCGATTTCCATTGGATGCGCTCCACTGTTGATTGAGGAAAAGCCGCTTCATTCAGCGCCTCGGCCTGTCCACCTTTTAAGTAAGCGAGGACCGCCTCTGGAGGTTCACTCCCGTCAAAGGCGCGCTCGAAGAACCCAATCTGGCGAACGCGTTCCACAACCGGTGGAGTTCCGCCAAACGCGAAGCGAATCCCTTTCTCATGCAACTCGGATGCCGCCTCGGCAAATTGACCCAGCAAACGTTCCCCAGTCTCAGGCGTAAGCCGGTATGAGACTCCAACCATGTCCGCGCCTTCCCGTTGCGCGGCAAAGATCAATTCTTCAACCGAAACTGCAGGACCCAGGAACACCGTCCGCCAGCCTGCCGCCTCCGCAAGACGCAGAAAATTCGTCACACCCGCCACATGGACACATTCACCCAGCGCCCCCGCAACAACAATTTTTGCCCTCTGTTTCATAAAATATTCTCTCCTTTCTTCTGGAGCTCCTTTTCTTCTCCTCCCCTGCACTGAACAATAAATATCGACCCGCAATTTTTATACCATAAAAACGCCACTTTAAGATTACATCGCCGCAAACTGATTGTGCAAGTCAACTCTGTTTTTGTTAAGTTTATAGAGAAACAACAACTGGCTCTGTGTCCGTCACCGTAACCGACCTGCCATTCGCAAAGATCACTTCAGTCTTCTCCTGCCCCCGTATCACTTTTAAGCCTCTGTACTGGATCGTCACATCCCATGGGAAGGGATTTGAGCCTTCCAGCCTGACACGTGTACCCGAAAGGATTTCAAGGCCAAGGACACGTAGAAATAAACCCGTCGGAGCCAATCCGTTTAGCGAGTTACGCTCACCCATACCTGTCCCATTTTCGGCGTGATAACGGGCATAGAAGGCATGGTTCTGTTTCAGGTTTTGAATGATGCCTGTCATGATATGCGCGACCAAACGCGCCGCATCAGACCGGAATCCATATTGGAGCAAGCCTTCCGCAATGAACAAGTTCCAGGGCAGGTGAACAGCCTGTGAAATGGCTTCGGCTTCAGGCTGATTCAAGGGAAAAGCAGCACAGGCAGGAACGCCGAATGGACGGTGGAAGCGGCTTGCATCGAGCAGTGCGCGTCCGATCATTGTTTGAGCATGCTGCTCGTCAGGGATGCCAGCCCAAAGCGGCATGAAGAGTGTATGGTCTTCAGTAGTGAAATCCAGCGTACTAATGATGACCGTATCCTCATCATCGAGACCCCGCACTGAAACTTTCGCCAGCTTTGAATAGACCTTCTGCGTGGTAAATACGGATCCACGGTTGTGCCATTGATAATCCCCGCTTTTTACGACCTCGTCCGCAGGCTTCGATGCCAGTTGATGAATGCGGACCTCAGGACGCTTCGCCGCGGGACTTTGCGTTCGCACTTCGATCAATAAGCGGATCGGCTGCTCGAACTTTAACTTTGGTGAGATCGTGCCCGAGCCCCGCTGCTTTACCAACACTTTTCCCGCGAGACCTAATCCCGTGTCGCGGTCGCGATAATGATATAGACCCGTACGCGGCTGCCATGTTTCCTCAATGGACTTGCGTAATTTTGAGGCTTGTTCATGAAGCAACCTTAACGAATCATGTTGTGCGAGTCGCTCCGCCATTTTGATCAGACAGGCAGCTTCGTGATATAACATCGCTTCCAGCGCCGGGCTGTGGACTTGTGTGATATCTACTCCCAGGGACCACTCATGCCACGCGTCGAACAGGGGATGATCCTCGAATCCTGTTTGAAGGATATGTTTCCATTGCGGCAAACCGTCGCGGTCTTCATCATATTCGGGAGAAAACCAGGACCAGAAAAACTTGAAAAGTTTAGGAAACACGTCACTTAGAAATTTTTGATTCTCCGACTTTTCATAAAGCTTCCAGGCGAGGCTCACAAGCAGCGGTGCAGCAAGATAACGTCCACGTTGACCCGCCAGACCAGGCTTTCCATCGATGGTTCCATCCTCTGCTTGAATGGCAAGGAAGTTTTCCAGCAGATCTTGCGCGGCATCCGAGGCAGGGAGTACGCTGGAAATATAGTAGGCATCGAACGGAGTTTGCCCATTCCAGGGGATGGGGTAATCTGTGCCATCCCCTTTCGGAGAATATCCGTTATCGGGTCCGCGGGTGGAGACGAGGGATGGACAGGGTAAATGCGTATCTGGCGGGAAAAACAATCCGAATGCTGCACTTTGACTGAGCGTAAATGCAGCGTCCCAATCTTTGTCACCGGTGCGAATGTCAATCGTCTGGCTGGAATTGAGGAGTTCAAGCCTGGCACGCTCCGCCTCCCAGGGCCGTGCGGAAGTTTGGCGGGCGAGATCGAATGAGGACTGCAACTGATCCGTGGCAGCTTGCACCCAGGTGAGAGTACGTGTGGCACCCGGACCCAGATCGAGGTCCAGAAAGAGCGAGGGATGAGGTCCCGAACCAGGCGCAGGACCGCCGGTCAAAAAGAGGACCGGGAAGAGCCCGCCCGTTTGCCCCGCCAGAACGTTGACCATTTGCATTTGCGTGGCTGTCATGCTTTGGCCCTCGATCGGTGTAAGGACTGCGCATACCTCCAAACGGATAGTACGTGTGGCACTGGTCTTGTTCGCAATCGTCAGCCGACTGCTCACTGCATTGGATTGTGGAACCCAATACTCAGTTATAACGTCTATGTTCTTTAGAGGAGAGTAATCCAGGATGAGAAAATTTGGGTAAAAGCGGCGGACAGTGGGCGGCAGGGCAAAAGCAGTCGGATCACTGACAATTTTCCCATTTTCGCTGAAGCGCAGGAAAATCCGCATGGCTTTTGTGCGCAGTCCGTAAGTGGTGTGAAGTGAGAGCGCAGGAGGCTCTCCGCCGCCGATGATAGTCAGCTCCCAGATATGATCGTTAAGGTAGTCGGGAATGGAGAGCCGTGAATCCGCTGCGAGGGTGAGGCAAAGCGGGTCGCCTGGAGCAAGTGACCAATCACGCATAGGTGTATTGTATAGGCAGACTGTCAACAGGTCAAAGGGTATAATTTAGTCCCCTAGTCTTCATGTCAGCTACTCCGCTAGTCACAGACGAGAAGACGGGAGACAAGCAGACAAGGAGATAGTATCCCATGGGGCTCTACTTTGAAGAATTCAGCGTTGGGCAGAAAGTGGTCACCGAAAAGCGGACCATCTCTGAAAGTGACATTATGACCTTCGCCGCGTTATCAGGTGACAACAATCGCATCCATACCGATCCTGAGTTCAGCAAGACGACGATGTTTGGCAGGCAGGTGGCACATGGACTTTTGGGATTGGCTGTGGCTTCGGGCCTGGCATGGCAGACCGGTATTCTGGATGGCACGGTGATCGCCTTCCGCGAAGTGAATGAATGGAAGTTTGTGAAGCCGGTATTTATTGATGATACGATTTATGTTGATCTGGAAGTGAGAGAAACAAAAGCCCTGCCACGCATCGGCGGAGGCTCGGTGACGATCACGCTCGAAATAAAGAATCAAACCGAGGAAGTGTGTCATCGTGGTTCGTGGACCGTGTTGATGATGAGCAAACCTAAATAGACCGCAGACACTTACGCCGCAATCAAGTGCCTGCTGGCAACCTTGGTGAATTTTATGAATAGTGAAGAAGAAAAAAGAAGAGAAGAAGAAAATAGAAGGTTCTTAAAACGTCTGATCGATTCAGAATCAGAGACCCGGGCAGACGTCCCGATTGAACCAAAGGAGGACGAAGAAGCCGATCAGACCGCGACAACGAAAGCGAGTCCTGCGCATCGCACGCCCCCTCCACTCCGCATTGCCCTCGATGAAAATAACATGCCGCTGCCGCGCCGCGTCGATGAGCTCGACACGGACGGTACGCGCGTCTCGCCGGTCGCCTATGACCCACCGAGCCGACCCAGAAACGCGCAGAGCGCGCAAACGCGTCTTGCGCCCTCTGTTCAGCCGCCGACCAGGGTGCCACCTGTTTCGGGTGGGGCGATCGCGTCAGACTGGAGGAGTGGCTGGGGAGGCTGTCTTGTGCGCGGGTTCCTCGTTGCGCTGTTCGGCATGGTTGTCGTTCTGATCATTGGCGGGTCCGCGTTACTGTTTTCGTATTATTCGATCGCGCGCACACTGCCCAGTGTGGAGGATCTGCAAAACCGCGCTTCCCAGTTCGAGACGACGCGCATTTTGGACCGCAACGGGAATCTACTTTACGAGATCCTTGATCCTACTGCGGGGCGCCGCACCTATGTGACCCTCGACGAAATTGCTCCAGTGCTGATCGCAGCGACCATCGCCACGGAAGACAAGGACTTTTACGAGCATCCCGGCTTTGATGCGGTAGCCATTGTCCGCGCGTTATGGGAAAACTATCGTACCGGCGGGCAGGGCGGCGGCGCATCCACAATCACACAACAGCTTGCACGTGCTTTATTACTTTCCCCTGAAGAACGCGCCGAACGCACGTACTCTCGTAAAGCACGTGAGATCATCCTGGCAGCGGAGATCACGCGCCGCTATTCCAAGGACGATATTCTCGAACTGTATCTGAATGAGATTTATTACGGCAATCTTGCCTATGGCGTCGAAGCTGCCGCCGAGACATATTTTGGCAAGACAGCCAATCAACTCACGCTGGCGGAAGCATCCTTCCTGGCAGGACTGCCGCAGTCTCCATCTGTCTATGACATCTACACCAATACCGAAGTAACGCTGGCACGCCAGCAACAGGTCCTCGTGCTGATGTATGGACTGAGCCAGGTAAACGGATGCATCGCGGTCAGCAACAGCGATGTGCCTGTCTGCGTGGACGAAATCGCCGCAACCAGTGCTGCCAACGAGATGAAAAGCTACATCTTCAATTCACCAAATGTGGATACTCGTTATCCTCACTGGGTAAATTTCGTCCGCTCCGAATTGGAAGAATTATATGACGCGCAGACGATCTATCGCTCCGGCTTCATCGTTTACACCACGCTCGATCCAACCATGCAGGACGAAGCCCAGAGGTTGGTGACTGAGCAGGTAGCGTTACTCGCCGACAAGAACGCCCACAACGGCGCGCTGGTGGCGATCAAACCATCAACCGGCGAGATCCTTGCGATGGTGGGTTCACCCGACTTCAATAATGATGCGATCTCCGGTCAGATCAACATGGCAGACAGTCCCACGCGTCAGCCGGGCTCGTCGATCAAACCCATCAACTACATTGCTGCATTCGAAAAAGGCTGGACGCCCGCCACTCTGATCTGGGATGTGCCGAGCGAATTCCCACCCTCGGGCGACCCAAATGATACGCGGGAGCCATATCGTCCCGTCAACTACGATGGGAATTTCCATGGTCCGGTCACAGTCCGTACGGCATTATCCAATTCCTTCAATGTTCCAGCAGTGAAGACGCTGGACTTCGTCAAAATTTATGATGACCCGAACACGTCCCAAAAAGACGGCATGATCGAGATGTCTGAACGGCTGGGCATCACCAGTTTCACAAGACCAGACTATGGCTTGTCTCTCACACTGGGCGGAGGCGATGTCAGCTTGCTGGAGCTGACCTCCGCTTTTTCGGTGTTTGCAAATGGCGGCAAAAAGGTCCCGCCGGTTGCGATCCTGCGGATCGTGGACTTCCAGGGCAATGTTGTTTATGAGTACGAGCCTCCTCAACCTGAACAGGTCATCCGCGCGGAACACGCCTTCCTGATGTCGTCCATCCTTTCCGATAATGAAGCACGGGCATGGATGTTCGGTCGCAACTCGCTTTTGAACCTGCCATTCCAGGTTGCCGCGAAGACCGGCACCACCAACGATTTCCGCGACAACTGGACCCTGGGCTACACTCCCGACCTGGTGACCGGCGTCTGGGTCGGCAACGCCGATTACACACCCATGATCAACACGACTGGTCTCACAGGCGCAGCGCCGATCTGGGCCTCGTTTATGCAATATGCCGTGCCGATCGTCAGCAACGGCGCACCGACACCCTTCACCATTCCGCCAGGCATCACGGAACGAGTGATCTGTTCCATTTCGGGAGCGGAGGCTTCACAATCGTGCCGCGGCGGACAGCGCAATGAATTTTTCGCAAGCGACCAGCTCCCCCTGCCGCCGGCCCACGACCTTTTGCGGCGCGTCAACATCGATACCTGGACGGGCTTGATTGCCGGCAATGCATGCCAGGAATTCGTCAAAGACGATCTGGTGATGAACGTCAGCGACCGGTGGGGACGCCAGTGGCTGCGCTCAGGCGCAGGACGCGACTGGCTTGAAGCGAACGACCTGCCGCGCAACCCATTCTTTGCGCCCGACCGCGAGTGCAGCGAATCTGACCCGCGTCCCGTCCTCGAGTTCAGCAACCTGAACGATAGCACAGTCGTCACCAACACATCCCTCGACATTCAGGGCGTCATCGACGTCAGGAACGGTGGCTTCACGGGCTGGCGGCTTGAATACGGCGCCGGGCAGGACCCTTCGGAGTGGAATATTCTTGCACAGGGAACGAACGCATTTCCTGATCCATCCCTGATCTACACCTGGAACCTGCAGGAAATCCAGGAGAACCAGGTCACCCTGCGGCTTTATCTCTCCAATGGAGAGGATAACCATGCGGAACGACGTGTCACAATAACGCTCAATCTGCCCACACCGACCCCGCTGCCCACTGAAACCCCAACGCCAACTTCTTTCCCACCGACCGCGCTCCCGACAGATACCTCTATTCCTGTTATTCCAACCGAAACGCCAACGCAATTCCCAACTGATACACCAACAACAACAGCAACACCAACACCAACGCCAGAATAACAAACAAGATCACCCCGCCGTATGGCGGGGTGATCTTCATTTTCTACAAGTTCAATTATCGACAGACTCAGAGATTGATGAGGCAGGCGCCCGCCGGGACTGATCGTCTCTGACCGCCCGAATGCCATTGTTGACCTGGTTGGAAATCCGCTCCAGTTCCGCCTGGAGCTGCGTAAGGCTGTCAATCACGTAATCATCCGCATCTGCGCGGATGGTATCCGCTTCAGCACGTGCCTGCGCAAGGATCTGATCGGCGCGGCGCTGAGCATCCTGCATCACCATATCTTTTCCCACAAGCTGATCGGATTTTTGGCGGGCAATCTCAATCGTGCGATTGGCTTCCTCCTGCGCCTGTGCCAGGACGCGGTCTCGCTGACCGAGAAGCTGTTGTGCCTTCTTCACTTCCTCCGGGATCGCAATACGCATCTGATCGATGATATCGAGCATGCGGTCTTCATCCACCATCACGTTGCGAGTCAGTGGGATGGATTTGCTCTCATTAAACAATTCTTCCAGTCGGTCAATTAATTGCAGGATATCCATAAAGGCCTCCGTGGAACGGATGACTCTAATTCTATCTCATTTTTTAATCACGCAACGCGTTCGGGAGGGATTGTCCATCACCCAGACTCATTACTTTGTTCTTCAAAGCAGTATCCACGGGAGCAGGCACCATGCTGGAAACATCCCCTCCCAGCGATGCAATTTCCTTGACGGTACTGGATGAGAGGAAGGTGTGTTCCTCCGCCGTGATAAAAGCGACCGTTTCGATATCACTGGCGAGGCGTTGGTTTGCCAGCCCCATGCGGAACTCAAACTCAAAATCAGAGAATACGCGCAAACCACGGACAATCACCTGTGCATCTATTTTGCGCGCAAACTCCACTGTGAGTCCGCTATAACCGGTCACTTTGACCTTCGCATTGCCGTTGAAT
>DATKED010000276.1:0-8461 GCA_035512375.1 Anaerolineales bacterium | reverse complement strand
CCCCCGATCGTTGGGGGAGTGGAAAGCGTCCTGGGGCATTACGCGCGCTTAATGGCTGATGCCGGTCATCAGGTCCGGATTGTAGCGGGGCGCGGGGAGCAGACCGATCCGCGCATCCCTTTCATTCATCTTCCCATGGCTGATTCGCGCCACCCGGATGTCCTTGCGATCAAAGCCGAATTGGATGCCGGGCGCGTCCCACCCGAATTTACTGAACAGGTCGATGCCCTTACCGCGGATCTGTACGAGGTTTTGGTCGGTGTAAATGTTCTTATTGCTCACAACGTTTGCTCGCTTAACAAGAATCTCGTGCTGACTGCCGCCGTACGGAATCTCGTAAGCCACAACCATTTGCGTATCATTCTATGGCATCATGATCTGGCATGGACCACACCGCGTTATAGCGCTGAGTTACATGATGGTCATCCGTGGGATTTGCTCAGGCAAGCCTGGGCTGGTGTGAAGCAGGTCACGATCTCTGAAATGCGCCAGCAGGAACTCTCTGAATTGTTCCAGATCAGCAAGGATGATATTGCGGTGATTCCCAATGGGGTGGATGTTGCCGTTTTTCATCAGCTTGAACAGCAAACGCGTAAATATATGAAGCAACTGGATTTGCTGCGCGCTTCTCCTTTGCTCCTGCTTCCTGTGCGCATTACGCCGAGAAAAAATATCGAGCTGGCGTTGCGTGTCTGTGCAGACCTGTTGCAACATTTTCCTGACACCAAATTGGTGGTTACCGGTCCGCTGGGTCCTCATAACCCTGCCAATGTAACGTATTTCGAGAAGCTGGTTGCATTACGCAAAAAATTGGGGCTCAGTAACGTTGTCTGTTTTCTTGCCGAGTTAACGGCTGAGTACCTCCCCGATGAAATCATCCTGGATTTCTATCGTCTCGCTGATATATTGTTCCTGCCTTCCCGCGAGGAGGGGTTCGGCATTCCTGTTTTGGAAGCGGGTCTTGCCGGCCTGCCAATTTTCTGTTCGGATATTCCCCCATTGCGAAGTTTGGGCGGTTCTGATGTAACTTACTTTTCACCTGATGCCGACCCAGGCGGGCTTGCCAGTACAATTGCGCATCATCTTTCTTCAGATCCCATATTTCGAATGCGCGCGCGTGTGCGCAGACAGTTTTCCTGGGAACGTATTTATACGCGAGAGATTGCGCCACTCCTCACGGAGTGAGGCCTGGGAGGTTTCGTGAAGACTACCCTGAAAAACAGACTCTTCAAAAAGGTCCTTGTTCCAATTGTGCATGGTTGTGAGCAGACTTCTGCAATTAATGCCGCGCGCACAATTGCCGGGCAGGACGATGTGGTGCTCATGGGGCTTGTGTACATCCCCGAAGCTGAATCGCTCAGCAGCGGTGCAGTGCACGTCCGGGAAGTACGTCAGACGTTAAAAAAGCTTGCGAATCTGAAACATATTCATCGCTGGACGGAGGTGTATGCCACGCATCATCCCTGGGATGAGATCGTGAGAGTAACAGAAAAAGAAAAAATCGATCTTTTGATTCTGGAATACCCCTCGCAATTCGAGGCTCTCAAGACCACTCCAACGGAGGTGTTGACTCATCCTCCTTGTGACATTGCCATTGTCAATTCAAAGATATCGGACAGCCTCAGCAACGTTTTGATCCTGATACGTGGTGGACCTTATTCGGAACTTTCGCTTCGCACTGCCCTGTCGATGAAGCGATTTCGGCCAATGGACCTCACTTCTCTCCACGTGGTTCCCACGGCTCCTGCCGTGGAACAAGATGCAGCTTTTCGGGGTATCGAACGCGTGCTGAAAAACCTGCCTGAAGTGAAGGAACAACAGGTTGTCACAGATAACCCGGCTGAGGTCATATTTGAGGCGTCGCGTCAGTGTGACTTGATCGTGATGGGGGCGAGTGCACGTCCGGTGGATGAAGTCACTTCCATTGGTCCCGTGGCGGAACGGATCATGAGGGAGAGCGACTGCGGTGTGATTGTTGTCAAGACGAAACGAGCTCTCCTGCTCAGCCCTGAGAGTGAAGAGGCGGGCCAGACCGCCATCTCTGTGCTGGTGGATAAATGGTTTGCAGAAAACACCTTCCACGCAGATGAGTTCCGGGATTTGAATTATCTATTGAGCCTGAAGCGTGAACGCGGGCTTTCCATCAGCCTGGCGCTCCCGGCGCTAAATGAAGAAAAGACGGTTGGGACTGTAATCCAGACCATCAAACAATCGTTGGTCTTGGATGTTCCGTTACTGGATGAAATCGTTTTGATCGATTCCAGTTCTGAAGACCAGACAAGAGAAATCGCTCAAAACCTGGATATACCTGTTTACATTCACCAGGCTGTTTTACCAAAATACGGTTCGCGGCGCGGGAAGGGTGAAGCGCTCTGGAAAAGTCTGTATTGTACACGGGGCGATATTGTGATCTGGTTGGATACAGATATTGTCAACATTCACCCGCGCTTTGTATATGGCTTGATTGGTCCCTTCCTCCTTCGACCCGATATTCAATTTGTCAAGGGTTTTTATCGGCGCCCACTGAGAGTAGGTGACAAGATCCAGGCGGGCGGCGGAGGCAGAGTTACGGAATTGACGGCGCGCCCGCTCTTGAACCTGTTCTATCCTGAACTCTCGGGCGTTATCCAGCCTCTCTCGGGGGAATATGGCGGACGCCGCGCCGCGCTCGAACAGTTCAGCTTTTTCTCAGGCTATGGGGTGGAGATCGGCCTGCTCATTGACATGCTGGATAAGCTCGGCCTGAGGGCCATCGCCCAGGTGGATCTACAGGAGCGGGTCCATCATAACCAGCCGCTGGAAGCCTTGAGCAAAATGTCCTTTGCCATTATTCAGGCTGTGTTCCGAAAGTTGGAGTCTCGCTATGGACAAAACTTTTTGGAAAATGTCAATAAGACCATGAAAATGATCCGTTATGAACAGGACAGCTTCATGCTCGACATCGAAGAGATTGCAGAGCGAGACCGTCCGCCCATGCTCGAAATCCCTGAGTATCTTGAACGGTTTCGGGTATTATCCCGGAGTTGATGGAGGGATTCCATTCTATACGGGAATACGGGGTGGCGAGTGGACGCAGTTTTTTCAAGATAGGATGGGTGATTGATTCGTTGAATATAATCTGGGCAGCAGAAAAGGCAGGGAAACTAACATGACAACAGCAATAACCCTTTTCCTTGGTGGGCTTGTAATCCTGATTCTCGGTGCAGACTTTTTATTGCGCGGCGCGGCGCGGCTTGCTGCGGCATTTGGCATCTCCCCACTCGTAATCGGATTGACGGTGGTCGCACTTGGTACCGCTTCTCCTGAAATAGCCGTTTCTTTGCAGGCTGCAATCAATGGGCAGGGCGACCTGACACTGGGTAATGTGCTTGGCTCCAATATTTTCAATATTTTGTTCATCCTGGGTATTACTGCCCTCGCTGCACCGATAGTGATCGCTGAGCAACTGATCCGGATGGACGCGCCAATCATGCTGGCAGGTTCGCTCCTGGTACTTGCTCTTGCCTTGGATGGAAACCTGGGACTATTTGACAGCCTGGTCTTGTTATCCTGTTTGATCGCTTACATCATATTTGCATTGCGCCAGAGCCGCGTTGAAAGTAAAAAAGTACAGAATGAGTACGCAGAGGAGTTTGCTGAGAAGCAACCGCGTACTGCGAAAAACATGGTGATCAACATCTTGTTTATCCTTGTCGGGCTTGGTCTGCTCGTGGTAGGTTCACGCTGGCTGGTGGATACTGCCGTTGCCATTGCCAGGGCGCTCAAAGTGAGTGAACTGATCATTGGTCTGACCATCGTGGCTGTTGGGACATCCCTGCCGGAAGTCACTACATCCTTAATCGCCGCCCTCAAAAGGGAAAGTGACATTGCAGTTGGTAACGCAGTGGGAAGCAATATTTTTAACCTGCTTGGTGTATTGGGAGTGGGCGCGCTGCTTGCTCCGGATGGCATCTCCGTGGCGGCGCGTGTACTGCAACTTGATTTCCTGGTCATGATCTTTGTGGCCGCGGTTTCACTGCCGATCTTCTATCTGGATAACCGTATTTCACGTGCTGAAGGCTTCCTGCTCTTGATGTACTATATTTTCTATATGGCTTATATTATTTTGCAGGCAACAAATAGCTCTGCCTTGCCAGCTGTCGGAGGGTTTATCGTTTTTTTTGTCCCGATCACTTTCATTGCACTGCTTGTGTTTGCAATTAAATCCTCTCGGTCCAGGCGACAAACATAAAAAGGCTGTCAAGTTCTCTTGTCAGAGTTGCTCTCTAATTCTTGAGATTTTCATCGAACAGGTTTTTCATGGTATAAAATTTGCGGGTTGATATTGTTTTGGGGGCAAGAAGAGGGGCTCTTTATGCCAAGGAGAATTTCAATGAAAGAAAAAATTAAACCTGCCATTGGATCGGTGAACACCAAATTGACGAAGCTCTTTATGGAGTTTTTTGACAGTAAGAAGTCTTCGGGGATTATTTTGATTCTGTGCACTGTCACTGCAATTGTGATTGCCAATTCTCCGTTCGGCAAGGCTTTCATGGATTTCTGGCATGTGAAGCGTGGGTTCGAGACAGGCGGCACCGTCTTGAACCAGAGTCTGGAGCATTGGGTCAACGATGGTTTGATGGCGATTTTCTTCCTGTTGATTGGTCTTGAGATTGAACGGGAAATTTATATCGGTGAGTTGTCTGACTTGAAAAGTGCGTCACTACCGATTGTGGCTGCCGTGGGTGGCATGGCAATACCTGCCTTGCTCTATTTTCTGGTCAACCGGGGAACGGATACGCAGAACGGAATTGGCGTTCCAATGGCGACAGATATTGCATTTGCGCTGGGAGTGCTTGCGCTGCTGGGTAAAAAGATTCCATCATCGTTAAAGGTCTTTCTGACGGCACTTGCCATTATCGACGACCTGGGCGCAATCGCTCTCATTGCCCTGTTTTACGTGAGTGATTTCTCATTTCTCTATCTCCTGCTGGGCTTGGCGGTGTACGGAGGATTGTTGATCTTGAATCGCCTCGGGGTACTGGGGCTGCCTTTTTATCTTGTCCCCGGTGTTGTGATGTGGTACTTCATGCTCAAGTCGGGTGTCCATGCAACGGTGGCGGGTGTGCTGCTGGCATTCGCCCTTCCATTTGGAGACGGCAGTGAGACATCGCCATCCTATAAACTGCAGCACTTCCTGCATAAACCCGTCGCTTTTTTCATCATGCCGCTCTTTGCGCTGGCAAATACGGGGATCGTATTCAGTGGGAGATCGTTCGAAGGTCTGACGACATCGAACAGTTTGGGCGTTTTCCTGGGTCTGTTCTTTGGCAAACCGTTGGGTATTTTCTCAGCCAGCTTTATAGCGGTGAAGACGGGTTTATCCCAGCTGTCCGGCGACCTATCGTGGAAACATATCATTGGAGCCGGCTTTTTGGGCGGCATTGGGTTTACCATGTCGATTTTCATCACATTACTGGCTTTCAGTGAGCCTGCGATCATCCAAAATACCAAGATTAGCATTTTGCTCAGTTCACTTTTGGCAGGCCTCACAGGTTTCCTGATTTTGAGCAGGCAAACATCGGTTAGCTCCAGGAATGCAGTTTGAATCGTACAGCTATACTTACTTTTATCAGCGCGAAGGATAATCTTATAATGCATCATATGCCATTAACATGCAGGTGTGCGGAAATGTAAGAGGTCAAATGGAAATTAACAAGTATATGAAACGCAATGTGGTTTCAATCCCTGAAACATCTACCATACGCGAAGCTGCCTCGGTGTTTGTGAAAAACCATGTCGGTCTTTTGCCAGTGGTGGACAACAATGCCAAACCCATTGGAGTCATTGGTCTGCGTGAACTGCTCACCCTGGAACTCCCCGACTTCATCCGTTTTATTGGAGACCTGGATTTTGTCCACGATTTTGGCGCGGTGGAGACCACGCGCCCTCCGGCGAAGGTGCTTGATCAATCAGTTAAATCACTTATGAAGCCTGCCTTTACCGTCTCGGAAGACAGCGGATTACTGCGTACCTATGCCTTGATGTTGCAGCATAATCTGCACGATATGCCCGTTGTCTCAAAGGATGGGAAATTGGTGGGTGTTGCTTCACGCGTAGATATTGGGACCGCCATCCTCTCAACCTGGGCAAAGGTGGCTTGAAGTATGAACATTCCCGCTGGCATTTCAAGCGTGGTGTTCCTCGCCAGCCTGGCGCTGATCTTTTCCGAGAAGATCAACCGCTCCATCGTGGCGATTGCAGGGGCGGTGATCATGGTCGGTATGGGGAAAATCCTGCATTTTTACTCAGAGAAAGCTGCGTTGGAGGCGGTTGATTTCAATACATTGGGACTCTTGCTGGGCATGATGATCCTGGTTGCCATGCTTGAGCCAACCGGATTCTTCGAATATCTAGCTGTGCTTGCGGCGCGCGCATCCAAGGGAAAACCCGTGCGTTTGTTTATCCTGCTCGGCAGCATTACAACTGTCCTTTCCATGTTCCTGGATAATGTAACGACCGTTGTATTGATCGCGCCCGTGACAATTCTTATCAGTGAAATTCTGGGTGTGAGCGCCCTTCCTTATCTCGTTGCTGAAGCCCTGCTTTCAAACACGGGGGGTGTGGCAACACTCGTGGGGGATCCGCCAAATGTGCTGATCGGTTCCGCCGCGGGTCTGTCATTTAATGATTTTCTTGTACATTCTTTGCCGATCGTTGCTTTCACCTGGGCAGGCGCATTGGTTTTGTTGCTCCATCTTTTCAAGAAGGAATTATCGAAACAGCCGCGCAATACCGAAGCCGTGATGAAATTGGATCCCGCAGAAACACTTAACCAGCCTGGTACAGCACGCCGCATTCTGATTGTGCTGGGCACAGCTATGATTCTGTTCTTTGTCCATGATCTGCTGGATATCAGCCCATCGTTTGTCGCCCTGGAATCGGCCGCATTTGCCCTCCTGTGGGTACGACCCAACTTTCAGGACGTATTGAAAAAAGTTGAATGGAGCGTGCTTATTTTCTTTACTGCCCTTTTCGTGATGGTTGGCGGGCTGGAATCTGCCGGTGTGTTTGAATCAATGGTTGGTCTGCTTGAACGGGTGGCACATGTCCCGCCTGTCTGGTTCGGGGTCAGTGTGATCTGGATCGTGGCCCTGCTCTCTGCAGTGGTGGATAACGTCCCGATCACGATCGCATTTATTCCTGTTATTCAGGGACTTGGTGAAAGCGGTATGGATATCGCGCCTCTATGGTGGGCGCTTGCATTCGGCGCGGGCTTCGGCGGCAACGGGACGATCATCGGTTCCACTGCCAACATCATTGTCACAGCTCTTTCTGAAAAGACCCGCACACCCATCACCGCCCCATTATGGAATAAACGCGGTCTGCCGGTAATGCTTTTAACCTGCACCATTGCCAGCATCATGTATATTATCCTGTATTCAACATTTTAACCCTGGCAAGAACACCGAATACCTGTGTAAGAGTCCTGTACAAGCGGTTATACTAAAGTAACCCGAACGCTACCATGACCACATTCCTGCAGCTTGCTTTTCTGCTCTCAATCATCCTGCTCTCCGCGAAGCTCGCCGGATATCTGAGCACTCGTCTTGGACAACCTTCGGTGCTGGGTGAGTTGTTGGTAGGCATTCTTCTCGGACCATCCCTTATCAATCTGCTGAATCTTCCTTTCATTGATCATGCACTTACAGAGACAATCGCAGAGCTTGGGGAAATGGGAGTCCTTTTGCTTATGTTTATCGCAGGGCTGGAGCTGCACTTCGGCGAAATGCGCCAGAATTTGCGTGTTGCCGCCTCAGCGGGGTTCATGGGTGTATTTTTACCTGTTTTATTGGGCTGGGGTGCGGGTATGCTTTTTGGCCTGGATAATTCGGCATCTCTGTTCCTCGGTCTTACGCTTGGCGCAACCAGTGTCAGCATCTCCGCGCAAACCCTGATCGAACTCAAAGCCCTGCGAAGCCGCGTAGGGTTGAGCCTGCTTGGTGCGGCGGTATTCGATGACATCCTGATCATCCTGTTCCTCTCCGTGTTTCTTGCCATACAGAGCGGAGGTGGAAGTTCATCTGAGATCATTTTGATCGTGATCCGCATGATGCTGTTCCTGATTCTTTCCATCCTTTTCGGGTTGTGGGCCTTGCCGCTGGTCATCCGCCGTATTGCCCGCCTGCCGGTCAGCCAGGGCTTGTTGACGATATCCCTCGTCATTATGCTTGTCTATGGTATTGCGGCAGAATTCTTTGGAGGTATGGCTGCCATCACAGGTGCATTTTTGGCTGGTCTAATGCTGGCACGCTGCCCTGAAAAAGAGCGCATTGAATCAGGCATGCATGCGCTGGCGTATGGTCTGTTCGTTCCCGTCTTCTTTGTGAATATTGGGCTTTCCATTGATTTACGTGAATTCAGGTTGGATGTCCTCCTTCTGACTCTTGTCATTATCATTATGGCAGTGATTGGCAAGTGG
>DATKED010000275.1:0-10952 GCA_035512375.1 Anaerolineales bacterium | reverse complement strand
CAAAAGTGAACGTCCCATTTTCTGGAGCGTTGTGATTGTTTTCGTGAATTATGGCAGGCTGGCCGAACCTGCTAAAAAGTTCAAGCCGTGCGCTGGTCGTCTTATGGCTGACTTGTTCCTGCCTGGCACATAGTATTTTCGTATAAGGCTCCGCAACGACGATGTTCAGATCCAGATCACTGACTTCATCTGCGTCATTTCTTCCATAGCTTCCGGTCAGCCAGGCAGCGAGGAGCCGTTCATCGCTTGATAACTCCGTCACGATACTGGTAATCAGGACGTTACGGCTCTGAAGATAGTCTTGCAGATTGGGATTCATGTCGGGCATCTCATAATTGTTTACGAAAGAACTTAATTGTAGTCGCATCTGGTGTTCAGTAACCAATTTGCGCTCCACTGGTTACTGAACACCGATTGCCGTTTTTAATACGCTCTTGCGAAATACACTTTTCGCCTGGAGGGCTTGCCGCAGACGATGCAAGTACCTTCCTGTTCGGGTTGATTAACCGGGATGTTGCGCGTGGTGGCTTTCGTGTCTTCCTTGACCTTCGTCTCGCATTCCGTCGATTCGCACCAATAGGCGAATGCCCAGCCGTTCGCCACGATCCGCTTCAGGTCTTCGTAATCTCTGGGTTCATGGATGTTCGCATCGCGGTATTCCGTGGCACGCTTGAGGAGAGAAGCCTGTACCTCGGCGAGGAGGCCGCTCACGGTCGAGGCGAGACCAGATTGTGAGACAAAGGATTTGCCCTCCCTGCCGGGTCTGTCGCGGCGGGCAAGTGCCACGCTGCCCTTCTCCACATCCTTGGGACCGATCTCCAGGCGGACGGGGACACCGCGCATTTCCCAGTCGTTGAACTTGAACCCCGAACTGACGTTGTCGCGGTCGTCCATTTTGATTCGAATGCCTGCGTCCTTCAGTTCCTTGAAGACGCGGTCGGCAACTTCCATCACTTTGCCTCTTTCGGCATCGTTCCTGTAAATGGGAACGATCACTGCCTGGATAGGTGCAAGGCGGGGAGGCAGGACCAATCCCTGATCATCGCCGTGGACCATGATCATCGCGCCGATGATGCGGCTGGAGATTGCCCAGGAGGTCGTCTCACAAAATTGCAGCATGTTGCTCTGGTCGAGATACTTGATGTCGAACGCCTTTGCGAAATTCTGACCGAAGTAATGCGAAGTGCCGGATTGCAATGCGCGTTTATCCCACATCATGGCTTCAATGGATGTCGTGACCTGCGCGCCGGGGAAGCGTTCGGATTCGCTCTTGGGTCCCTTGAAGACAGGGATCGCCGCTTCGGTAAGACAAAACTCTTCGTAAATATCGAGAATGCGATACATTTCCTCGATCGCTTCTTCCGCCGAGGTGTGCGCCGTGTGACCTTCGTGCCAGTAGAATTCAGCCGTGCGCAGGAAGAGCTTCGTACGGATTTCCCAGCGCAGCACCGAGCCCCATTGTACAATGAGGAGGGGAAGATCGCGCCAGGACTTGATCCATTTTGAATACATGTAGCCGATGATGGTCTCGGACGTGGGACGAACTGCGAGTTTTTCTTCGAGTTCCTCGCCGCCGCCGTGAGTCACCACAGCAAGTTGAGGTGAAAAGCCTTCCACATGATCCTTTTCTTTTTCAAAGAAGGAAAGGGGGATCAGTGTGGGGAATGCCGCGTTGACGTGCCCCGTTTTCTTGAATTCCGCATCCAGCCAGGCTGTGACGTTTTCCCACAGCGCCCAGCCATAGGGCTTCACGACCATGCAGCCGCGCACAGGCGCGTAATCTGCCAGGTCAGACTTGATCACGAGTTGGTTGTACCATTCTGCGAAGTCTTCTGCTCTGGTTGGTAATTTATCTTCAGCCATTTTGTCCTCTATGTTAATTTAATGTCATTGCGAGCGGAGCAAAGCAATCTCCTCTTTAACAGGGGACGCTTGTTGTTCAGCGGGAGATTGCTTCGTCACTACGAACGTTCCTCGCAATGACACTTCATTCCAGTATTTCCACAGCAGTTTGCGCATCCTTCGCAAATTTCAAGATCTCGCGTTGATGTGCGGGCACATAGGCATCAAGCCCCTGGAAGAACTGATCAAAGACGGACTGCCAGCCATCTCCGATCAGTATGAGCGGCCTCCGGTGCAGAGACTCCACGATCATCAAGTTCCACGTCAGGGCGATTTCTGTCAGTGTGCCGGGACCGCCGGGCAGGGCGAGCGCTGCGTCCGATTCGTGGATGAGGGCGTGCAGCCGATCGATCAACGTTTTCTTCCTGATCTCCTCCATCACCCAGGCGTTGGCTTTGACGGGACGCCACGTCTCGATGTCTTCACAGGTGACGCCGATGACGTGCCCGCCGGCTTCACGCGCGCCGCGCGAGACGGCTTCCATGGTGCCAATGTAGCCGCCGGTAAGCACGATGTGTCTGCGTTCGGCTAACAGCCTGCCGAGAGCCATTGCTTCGGCATAGGCTGTGTCGCCTTCTTTGGGTTGTGAGCCGCCAAATACACTGATCTTCATTCGTCAATCCATTCTCGTGTTTTGTTGACCTCGATTTTATCCAAAATTGCCTTCTCCAGGTCGATGTTTGTTACTGAAGCAAGTTGCAATAAATATAGCGCCACATCTGCCAGTTCGTCAGCCAGTTCCTGCTGATCCTTTGCATTCTCGCGGAATTGGAAATGTTCCAATATTTCAGCCGCTTCCAATGCCAGCGAAATTGCCAGGTTGCGCGGCGTCTGTGGGCGTTTACTGTCCTGCGCATACCAGCCTTTCGAGCGGACCAGGTCGTGCATCCTGTCGGTAAGTTGTTTGATATCCATGGTTTTCTCCCTCACCCGTCCTCCGGACTGCGTAGCGCTCCGTTAGGAGGGAAGCGGGAAAGGCAATAAAAAACGGCTCACCAGATTCTGGGAGCCGTTCATGGCGTGATGAACTGAACCTTATCCAGACCAGGCAGGTTTTTGCATAAAGGGGGACGGCAACGGGTTCAGCATAATAAGCGCATTATACCTGAATTTGTTATTTGGAAGTAAGTTTCGAGAGTAAAATTAACCCGGAGATTCATCATGCCGCCATTCCTGCAATTTGTGATCCGCCGCTTTTTGGTCATCCCTGTATCGCTGCTTGTTATTACGATGGTGTTGTACGGAGGAGTGATGTTGACACCGCCCGATTCGGTTGTTCCACCGCAAAATTGGCCTTTACCATTTGACAAATAGTTGAAAGATGAATAATCAGAATCTTGCAGAAACCCTGAACCAATCGCTTGGGGAAGACCGGCTGCGACTGCTCCAGCTGGTTATGGATGAAGCAACGCAACGCGGACTGCCCCTGTATGTTGTGGGTGGTTCGGTGCGGGACCTTGTGCTGGGACGCCCTGTAAACGACTTTGATCTTACGGTGGAAGGGGATGCGATCGCGCTGGCACGTTCGTTGGCCAAGAAACACGGTGGCGGCGTGACGGTGCACACCAGATTCGGCACCGCGAAATGGTTCCTGCCCAAGGATCTCAAAGCGGACCACGACACGCTCGACCTGGTCTCTGCGCGTTCGGAAACCTATCAGCATCCTGCCGCGCTGCCAGCGGTCGAACTTGGAGGCTTCGAGGATGAACTGCGCCGCCGTGATTTCACGATCAATGCAATGGCGGTCCGGTTGGATGGAGCTCACTTCGGCGAACTGCGCGATGATCTCCACGGCATGGATGATCTGCAAAAAGGCCTTATCCGTGTATTGCATCCGCGCTCTTTCATTGACGATCCCACGCGCATGTATCGTGCCGTCCGTTATGAGGGGCGTTATGGGTTCAAGATTGCTGCGGAGACACTGGCGCTCATTCCAGAAGCGCGCTCTGTGGTGGAGAAGCTCTCGCCTCAACGCATTCGGCACGAACTCGATTTGATCCTGGATGAGCCAAATGCCGTCTCCATGCTGAAGCGGCTGGATGAGCTGGATTTACTCTCCTGCATCCATCCTGCGCTAGTCAATTTCGATCGATCGAATCTGGCAACCTTGACCTCCGATGACCCGGCGCTCCAGACCCGAAACTCCCGCTGGGCCCTGTGGCTCATGCACCTCAGCGATCAGGAGATCGAATTTATCAACGATCGCCTTCATTTCACTGCGGACCTCTTGAAAATCTTACGCTCTATCGCATTGCTCGAGACAAATCTCACCGCGGTTGTGGGTTTGAAGCCCAGCGAAGCCGTCGTAGTGTTGGAGAGTTATTCATTCAAAGCACTTGAAGTCCTTTCTGCCGCCTTGCCGGAAGGGGAGATAAAAAATACTTTGAGTCAGTATCTTTCGGAGTGGTGGCATGTCAAACCGAAAACCACAGGTCATGACCTGAAAAAACGCGATATCCCACCCGGACCCAAATACACTGAAATCCTGCGCCGCCTGCGCGCCGCCTGGCTGGATGGGGAAGTGAAGACCGAAGAAGAAGAAAAAAATCTGCTTACTAATTTGCTTAGATAAGGACAAATTCAATACATCGATGAACCTCCAACCCTACCTCACTTTTGCACGTCAACTTGCTTATCGCGCCGGGCGGATCACGCTCAGCCACTACAACAAGGGGATCCAGCATGATCTGAAGTCAGACGAGTCACCTGTCACGGCGGCGGACCAGGCAACCGAGGAATTCATTCGCAGCGAGATCGAGCGGGCGTATCCATCTCATGCGATTGTGGGGGAGGAGTTTGGGGAGAAGGCGGGCGAGGGCAATCCCTTCCGCTGGTTCGTTGACCCGATCGATGGGACAAAGTCCTTCATGAAAGGCGTCCCGTTCTATTCGGTGCTGATCGCCCTGGAGATCGAAGGCGTGTCGCGGGTCGGCGCGGTCTGTTTCCCGGCACTGGACGAAATCCTATACGCCGCTGACGGGCTCGGCTGCTGGTGGAATGGCAGGCGGGCGCGCGTCTCTGAAATCAGTGAATTGAAGCAGGCGGTCTTCTGCTATACAGGCTGGTCTGGTTTCCGCACCACGAAGCGCTTGAAGGCTCTGGAGCGTTTTCACAAGGAGTGTTTCTTTGGGCGCGGCTGGGGCGACGCCTACGGATACTACATGGTCGCAACAGGACGTGCCGAAATGATGCTCGACCCCACGATCAGCATCTGGGATGTGGCTCCGTTCGCGCCCATCTTTCGTGAGGCGGGCGGCTTCTTCGGCTCATGGGATGGCAAGGAAGGTCACACGCATGGCGAAGGACTGGCCTGTAATGCCGCGCTCAAGCCGAAAATTCTGAAATTGATCCGCAGCGCTCAGACGCGTGGACCGTCTTCTGAAGAATAGGTAGGTGGGATAGTGGAAGACAACTCGACCGCAGTCTCTTGTGCTTCATGATCTTTAATGAAGCCGATCTTTGTCAGCAGCCTGAACAGTAAAAGGGCAATGCCCACAAAAAGGTAGCCAAGGACCAGGTCCGCAGGGATGGAGATCAGGCTGATCGCTGCAAACGCGCCGAAGCCCTCAAGAAAACCCCCGTTGTATAGCGAAGTCGCTACATAGATGATTGCATACGTGATTAGCGTAATGATGACCAGCGCAAATGGAGCAAGGGTATAGGCTTTTTTGATTTTTTGTATTGATTTGCTCTTGCTCCAGGTGAGCAGGAGAATTACCAGAATTGAGTAGGGGACAATCCAAAAGATGGCTAAAAAGAACCAGACCAAATTTATGCCATATAGTGTGCCTTCACCTGCTGCGTCCGGATTCTGTAAATACAGATAAATCACAGCTTCCAGCAACAGCAGGTATGGCAGAAACAAGGCAAGCCGGGCGTAGGTAGTGGATTTCATCTTGGTCTACTCATAAAAGCGCGCCCTTAATTCCGGGGTCAGGATCATACGAACGTCTCGTTTGATTTCCTCATCATTCATAACACTTTTAACGTTCCGCTTCGACCGCGCTTGCCTGAGAGCCCGCTCCGCTCAGCGCGAACGATTTGTAATGCTTCTTGATCTCGGAAGCATATTCGGCGCCGACTTGATCTTTATTCGTTTCCAGCCAGTCTGCCAGGCGGGTCTTGCCGCGCGGCGGTTCTTTCGAGACCAGCAAGCCAGCCATCAGTCCATCCACCTCTTCGGGGGTGAGGAGCACATCCTTGACGAAGAGACTCAGAAATTGTGCGGCGCGCAGCGCCAGGCGCGGCGGCACAGAGATCAAGGGTCGTCTTGTTCCGATCTTTTCTCCGATCAATCGTACCATTTCCTTGAAGGTGAAGATGTCCGGTCCGACCGCATCGATGATGTAATTGTCTGCCCGGTAGACGCCTTCGACAGCAAGCGCTGCCACATCATCCACATGGACGGGCTGAAGCCTGTATGAACCATCTCCGGGCAGTGCAAAGAATGGGAAACGTCTGAGCAGCCAGGCGATGTTGTTGATGAGAATGTCCTCATCTCCTACCAGCACAGTGGGGCGCAGGATGGCATAGCTCATCCCCGAGTCGATCACTGCTTTTTCGTTGGCAGCTTTTCCCCAGAAGTACGGCAAATGCGACTCAGCCGATGGGTTCGTGATGCTGATGTGAACCATCCGCGTCACACCCGCGGCTTTGGCAGCATGGACCAGCCTGCGCGTGTTCTCCACGGCTCGCGGTTGGGTATTTTCGCCATTGTCGAAGCGCACCCAATAGGTATTAACCAACACATCCACGCCCTGCAAGCTGCGTGCCATGCTCTGTTCGTCAAAGTCCAACGGATAGGCTCTGACCTTCCCGCCAAATGGATCGGTCCGGTCCAGGTGGCCTGTCAGTGTGATAACCTGGTCACCGCGCTCCAGCAGCCGTTTTGTAATGTATTTTCCTGAATAACTGAATGCACCTGTGACTGCGATTTTCATTATGCCTCTACTTTTCTTGACCTTGATGCAACTAGCGCAAAGAAGGAAACGATCATACCCACGCCCATCAATGCCAGTAACAAACCACCCAGATTTCCACTTAATTTGCCTGCAACTTCGAAGAATAATTGCTCGGTGTTGCGGGCTTCGGGTCTGTAATTGAGTGCAAAAATGACCGGCATACCGATCAGAAGGATGTTGGAAAATGCAGTCCAGAATTGGGCGCGGTCTTCTGTACCGCACAGATCAGTCAGTATTCTTCGCAGGAAAGGGCGAAGATATCCAACCAGCAATACTGAAATGACAACTGTGAGCAAAACCTCGATGACGAATGAAAAGATGGTGTTCATTTTTTCTCCTTGAGATAACGCTCACCTGACGCCCACTCCCTGGCACCGCCCGCCAGGGAGTGGGCGTCAGGTGCAAGTGTCGTCTGCGTGGCGCCGGGTTTCGACTGAGCCAGCTGGCGCCACTCTGCTCAGCGCGATCTTATTTCAGAACGCCCAGGATTTTCTGGACGTTTGTGATTCCCAGGCGTTCCAGCCTGATAACTGCCCTGGAAAGGCTATCGATCGCGTCGAAGAAATCCTGCAGTGCCTTCACGCGCTCATAAACAAACTGCCATTCTTCATCCTCGACCCAATTCGCCTGCATGGTTTCGAGCGTCTCTTTCACAGAGCGGACGGCACGGTCGAACTCGCTGTTCTGTCTCTCTTTTAAGAGAGAACGGATCGCCGCGTAGAAATCTGTTTCGGCTTCGTAATAATCCTTGCGGTCGCCGAGTTTGGACGAACGATGGACAAGTCCCATCCGTGCGAGTGCACGGATCTCGGTGCTGATCGCTCCTTTGGTCAGTTCCGTTTCGCGGACGATCTCATCCAAAGAGAGCGGCGTGGGGGAGAGGTAGAGGACGGCGAAGATCGCGCCCATGCCTTTGGGAAAGCCCCAGAAGCGGCTGATCTGGCTTAATCCCTGGACGAACTCTTGTTTGATCCTGGTAAGTGAAGGGGACATGGTTGTCTCGTTATGAGTGTTTAGTAATTACTAAACGTAGTATATGCCCAATTGTTGAAACTGTCAAGAATCAAAAAGCCGCCGTCGTTGACGGGATCATGTCGATACGCACTTGGTTTTTATTGAGGAGTTTGCAGTGCCTGATAGATTTCCGAACTGCTCAAGTTCGAAGGCAAATCCTGAAATTGGTTGATATAAAAGTTGACGATCTTTTGATCACTGTTTGTCTGGAAAGTGATACTTACCCGCCCAGGGCGCGGACCGACGATCCGTTCCGGTGGAATACTTCCGATGACTTGCATCACCTTCACGATCCATTCGCCCAGATCAGATTCGTTCGCTACGTCGGTGACCTGCAGTGTGATATTGAAATCGGTTTCCATGGCGCTGAAGCCTGCGATACTGCGATCCGATAGAACACAATTTTCCCCGAATGTATAAGCATTGGCTTGCGCTTCCGGTTGAAGTTCTTGAATTGATTGTTGGAAGCTGCTCGATAATTCCGGCAAGTCCTGAGTTGCCCATTGGTAACCGCATGCTTGAGGGTTTGGCGGCTGGTCCGTCTGTGGCTGAGGGGAGGAAATTCCTGGTGAGCACGCGCCCAGGACCAGGGTCCAGAAAAGAAGCGTTTGGGAAATTCTTTGCATGAGAAGCCTCCAATGGTCCATCCGGAATTTTAATTCCCTGCAAGGATGATTTCCGTTATTGAACTGACGCAAGAGATTTCCAGAATGTTCCGAATGCGAAGGCTACTTCTGGTTAAGCACATCCATTGCCGCGGCGGCTATCAGCGCTGCGCCGCGTACCAAAGCCTCCTCGTCAAAATCGAATTTAGGATGGTGATGTCCATAGTCAAGGTGCCGTGTTTTGTCGTTCGAGCCAACAAAGAAATAACAACCCGGCACTTTCTCCTGCATGAAAGCCATGTCCTCCGCGGTCATCGTCTGATAGTCAGAATCGAAATCGGCATCGGGCAGGATGCGCTGTACGGTTTTCTGCACTTTGGACGTGATCGATGCGCTATTGACCAATGGAGGCGTAATGCGTTTGATCTCGACTGCCACCTGACATCCCATTCCTTCTCCCACGCCGCGTGCGATTTGTTCGAATCTTTGTACGACCCTCTGCCTGACTCCGCTATCGAAGGTACGCAAGGTCCCCATAAGCTCGACCTCCGGGGGAATGACGTTGAACGCCGTCCCACCGTGGATGCTGGTCACGCTGACGACGGCGGTCTCAAGTGGAGCCACATTGCGCGCGACGATCGTCTGCAGGGCATTGACAATTTGCGCCACCGCAACGATCGGGTCCACCGCGGCATCCGGGATCGCACCATGCCCGCCTCTGCCCACAATGCGAACCGTGAAGAGGTCTCCGCCAGCCATGACGGGACCGCTGGTGACACCCAACCAGCCGAGCGGCTTCTCGTTCCAAAGATGGAGCGAGAGACTCATATCTACTTTGGGCGCGTCCAGCACACCATCGCGCATCATCATCTGCGCGCCGCCAACTTCTTCTCCGTTATTGCCTTCCTCGGATGGCTGAAAACAGAATTTGATCGTGCCCGCTACTTGATCCCGGTGAGAGTGAAGGATTTTGGCAACGGTAAGCCCAATCGCGGTGTGGCCGTCATGTCCACAAGCGTGCATGACACCGTTGTTTTGTGATGCATATTCCGCACCAGTCTCTTCGACAATCGGAAGGGCATCCATATCGAAGCGCAGCAAAAGTGTGGGTCCCGGCTTCGTACCTTCCATCAGACCCACAACGCCTGTTTTCCCAACTCCCTTTGTCACTTCGATACCGAGTGATTCCAGTTCCTTGGCGACGATCCCACCCGTGCGGATCTCACGAAATCCGAGTTCGGGGTGCATATGAAAATCACGGCGCAGGGACTGAGTATAGGGGAAGAGTTCTCTGGCTTGTGCGAGGAAGTCGGGCATGTGAAAGTCCTTTGGTGAAATAAGAGGTTGGAGAATTGGAGACTAGAGATTGAGGAGGGAATTTTCTGCTGTCTTCCATTTTCAAATTAAGATTGTCGTTTTGTGTAATTGAAACATATGAAAAGTTTTTTCCTCTGAAAAATCCAGCAAAGGGCGCGATAAAGGCAGTCTGACATTCCAACAATATCTACTTGATGCCTTGCTTTTTTAGCTCCTGTGTAAGACCAGCGCGGTCGGGATGGAAATGCGTGACCAGGAGATAATTGATTTCTTTGAGTTGACGATATGCATACCCTTCGCTCAGCGCGAATTCATACTATTTCGATCTCTGTCAACCATTTTACCCAATGCCAGCCTCGCCGCGAAGGTACGACAGCGCGGAGAGGGAACCCGTGTGAGTGGTTCAAGACCTCTCTGCCGACATGGGTGGCTAACAGAATTTCCTGTGCCTGCGCGAGAGTGAAGGGAGCCGTGTAATCCAAAACGCCTCTCAAGATAATGCCTTTCGCACCCGGGCGTATTTTGGCTTGCGCCAACAACTCCGTGAGCGGAATACCGCGCCAGGTCTGGACCGTGTACCAGCCGCCTGTACAGTCGAGCGTGGCGGTCACTTCGGATGTGGACAGGGCAAGCGCATCCGCGTAGGTCAACGCTAAATGTGTTGTGACTATGCCTGTCACACGCAAAGCCCAGCGATCGGGATCGAGTTTGACCTTTCCCTGGTCGGCTCCGCTTGTCACGGGGTGGTCATTCCCGGCAAAGGAGCCCTCCTCACGCGAGCCTGTGAAACGGCGCCGGGCCCCTGTGCTTTCGGCGGATTTCGCGAGCGCCTCGGCAATGCGCCAGCTTGCGAGCGCGGCTGCGCCAAACCCCATCAGCTTGAGTGCCTGTCGACGCCCGGCAAAATCAGTTTTCCTGGGTCGGGGCCCGCGCCGCCAGACATGGATGATGAAGAGCGGCGCCAGACCGAGTGCGATGCCCCAATGCCATCCGATCCCGGAATATGCATAGGGTCCGATCCAAACGTAATAAGGACCGATCTGCCAGGTCCATGTCAGGACAAGGATCAAAATTGTGACAGTCGCCAGCGCCAACAGGATCGAGATGAAAAGCATGACACTGCTGGTGAAACGGCGACTGACCCCGCGACTCA
>DATKED010000274.1:0-4346 GCA_035512375.1 Anaerolineales bacterium | reverse complement strand
GGGTTTTCGACCAGTGTTTACTGCACCGGTATCGCATTGCCGCTGGGAGAAATTTTCCAATTCTTCATCCTTTCAGTAAACGACAACAGGGTTCTCGCACAAGGAAATTTCTCCATTATTGGTCTGGCACTGGCCGCCATCGATATCTATACTTCCCCAACCCTGGGCACCCCGTCAACTGCAATGACGGTCTCAGCTACGGAAACCTTCTTGCCGGGAACGCCAGCGCCTCCGACTTCTACCCGAACACCCTCATACCCTAATCCTCCTACTCCAACCCTATCCTATCCAAATCCAAAGCCCTGATAAGATGCACGTGAATATACTGTCCGATAGTTTTTCTGTGCTTGTGGATCACTGGCGGCTCATCGCGGGCATAATGTTGATCATTTTCCTGGGGCAGATGTTGGTCTGGTCTATGCTCAAAATGATCTTGGGTGACAGGTTGACCTCGGAAGAACACTATTCGCTCAGCGTCGCTGGCTGGATACTCCCCATCTCGCTGGCATCAGGGATCTGGCTCGCCGGGGGGGTTCAAAGACTTCCAGCCGGCGCTTTCGTTGTGCTCAGCTTGATTACGATCCTCGCATTTATCCTTTTTCTTCGAACGAGAAAAGGACCCCTGCCAGGTTCAACGACAACTCTTTTCATCCTGCTTGTGCTATTCGGGATATCCATCTTTCTGCGACTCGCATTGGTTTCCAAAGCAGTGATTCCCCTATACTTCGACTCCGCCCAACACTACTTGATCATCAAAAATCTGCTTGGAGATTCTGCTGGGTCAATGAGCTGGCCGACGACGGGTTATTATCACATCGGCTTTCATCTCGTGACCGCCGTTGCAGCGTCCAGTCTACGCGCGGACATTATCAACGCTATGCTGATCGTGGGGCAGATGATCCTGGCTACCATTCCTCTATCTGTTTTCCTCATCATCAGACATGAAACCCAATCCAACATTGCAGGGATATTCGCCGTGTTCCTCGCCGCATTCGGATGGTATATGCCCGCCTATGCTGTGAACTGGGGAAAGTATCCCGCGCTGACCAGCCTGACACTCACTACATTTGTATTGAGCCTGGCTTATCTATCCCTGCAATACCGAAATGTTCTATCTTCGACAAAATACCTGGCGCTGAATGTAATGCTCTTTTCGGCGATGGTTGTATCTGGTTTTACGCACAGCCGGTCGCTTGTCATCATCGGGATCGTTGCTTTGGCTTGGGTCACAGCCACCTGGTGGCAAAAGCTTCCAAAGCTGTGGCGCGCTCTGTTCTTTTTCGCGATCCTCCTCGGCATCATGCTGGAAATCAACTTGATCCGAACAAAAGATGTATTCGGTCCGCTCTTCGATCCCTACTGGAATCAAGGAGTATTCATCACATCAATTATTTTATTCCTGTCCCTCTTTGCCCAATGGGCTTATCCAAGGCTGGCGTTCACGTCTATTCTTGTGACCTTTCTGCTGCTTGGGAGTCTTTTCATACCGGTCAATGTAGCGGGTCATGGTAATTTGACCATGCTCGACCGTCCATTCGTCGAAATAATCCTCTATCTCCCGTTGTCGTTGCTCGGGGGGTTGGGGCTGGCAGGGCTGGAGCAAAGTTTGCCACAGCTAAAAGCAAGGTTGCAAACCCTCCGTTTTTTGTCGGGCATGTCGGGCAGATACATCGGTGTTTTCTTAATCGGAATGATCCTGGTAAATGCCCTTACACAATATAACCTCTACCCATCGGACTGTTGCAGCATCGTAGGCAGGGATGATCTGGTGGCGATCGACTGGATGGATGAGAATCTGCCTCCTGACGCGCGCATCCTGATCGCATCCACCGAGTTACGGGTGCTGGCATCAGACTCGTCCCAGGGCTCCGTGAGCGGAGACGCGGGCGCATGGATCAACCCGCTGACCGAGAGAGCTACAATTTTCCTGCCTTATCAGTCTGACTTCAGCCAGCAGACCACACTCGATGCGCTTTGCCAGATGGAAGTGGACTATATCTATGTTGGCGAAACCGGTGTGACTTTTAACGTTGCGCAGATCACACCTTATCCGAACTGGTATAGAATCCTGTTGTCGATGCCGAAAGTACAGGTCTATCAAGTGATCGGTTGCCCTGAACTTCCCTCTTCGAATCAGTCCTCACCCACAGTGAAAACCAAACATGAAATCCTATAACAATCGCAAAGCATTCCTGATTATTTTTTCACTACTCATCCTGCTCGCCTGCCAGATTCCGGACGCGGCAGGACTGCCATTCCTCCCACCGTCTTCAACTCCCACTCTCACATCCACACCAACGCTTACCCCGACGTTGACCGCCACCGCGACTGCCACCCTGACTCCAACGCCGAGTGAGACGCCCTCACTGACCCCTACGCCGACCTTTACACCTCCGGCGCGGCGCGTCGTGATCCTGTCCATTGACGGTCTACGCCCTGACGCCATCTTACCGGCGCCCATGCCAAACCTGATCTCCCTCATGCAAGGGGGCGCATTCTCCCTGGAAGCACAAACGGTATTCCCAAGCGTCACTCTGGTTGCTCATGCATCCATGCTGAGCGGACTGTGCCCATCGAAACACGGTGTGGACTGGAACGATTATCTGCCGGAAAGAGGTTACGCCCTCGGCACCGACCTGTTCGATATCGCTCATGCGGCAGGCCTGAGAACGGACATGTATGTTGGCAAGCAAAAAATGAGCCAGATCACGGAACCCTCCAGCCTGGATAATTTTGTTTACGTCAACGACCGGGACCTTGTCCTCATGGAGCGATTGCTGGCCGAGTTCCCCCAAGATTTCGGTATTCTATTTATTCACTTTGTCACAACCGACGCGATGGGGCATGTCTACGGCTGGCTTTCACCGGAGCAACTGAGCGTCATCCGCCGCGCCGACGAAGCTTTGGGGCAGCTTCTCGCCGAACTGGATGCGAGGAACCTGCGCGATGAAACGTTGATCATCATGACGTCTGATCATGGTGGATACGGTCAGGGTCACGGAACCCGTATCCGCGAAGACATGACCATCCCCTGGATCGCGGTGGGACCAGGCATCCAGCCGAAAACCTTGACCACCCCCGTCCACACCATGGATACAGCCGCCACCGCAGCCTTCGCGCTCGGGCTGCGTATTCCCGCCGAGTGGGATGGTGTGCCTGTCTATGAAGCCTTTGGCTTGCCAGTGGAGAAGCAATCGGTGGGGTGTGCGCAATCTACGCCCTGAGCGCAGTCGAAGGACTGTTGACAGCAGACATCAACTTCGGCAGAGTTAACAACTCATTAACCGAATCGTAATCCTTTCACAAGACTTTCCCAATCGTTTGTTCATTTTTCTCCCATAAACTGAATATGGATCGCAGATGACGATCCGTCTGGAACTGTACGGAACCACCAGACAAAATTCGAGAAAAGGAGTAAATGAATGAAACGGAAATTAGGTGTGCTTTTCATCGTACTGGTCGTTGCGCTGATGACAGTGATCCCTGCCTCGGCGGGACGTGGCAATGAGACCCCGGGTGTTGTGTACGTGACCAGCCAGGGACTGTACTATGATACGTTCGTCACGAAAGACCCATTGCCTTTCAAAGGTAAATTCCAAAAGATCGAAAATGGCACCACCGCGTTCGGTCCGGGTGATCCCGGTTACCTGGGCGGACGCTGGTGGGAGGATACAAACGGCAACAACATGATGGACGCGACAGATCATTACTTCCTCTGCCCGCTCCTCGGACCGGGGCGCACGTCGCCGTAACGAACAATAAACTTGTTGAACGAACATTACTGAACGATGGAGAACTCCGGGATGCTTCGCAGAGCGTCTCGGAGTTCTGATTGGGATCTGCTGAATGGATTTTATGCGCGCTGCAACCTTCAATCAGCAGGACACGTCAGGTCTTACTTCGCGATACTCACAGCATTTTTTGTCAGCTTTGCCCGGTAAAGAGCCTGATCCGCGTCGGTTAGGACCTGGTCTATTTGATCGGATTGCCCTGCACAGGCAACCCCAATACTGACAGTTATGCCAAAGGATGCGGGTCCATGACTGAATTCTGCATTGGAAATCTCGCATCGCACTCTCTCGGCTAATATTTCCGCATCGCAAGTGCCCGGCAAGATGATCAGAAATTCCTCGCCGCCCCAGCGACCTACCAGATCTTGTTTACGGATCATGGATTGGAATATGCCGGCGGTTTTGACCAAAACATCGTCACCCACGGAGTGCCCCCAGCGGTCATTCACCTGCTTGAAGTCATCGATATCGATCAGCAATATGGAAAACTCGCTCTGATTCCTCTGCGCCCGGGAAAGTTCCTTCTCGAGGAAAACCTGTGTGGCACGCCGGTTT
>DATKED010000273.1:0-21622 GCA_035512375.1 Anaerolineales bacterium | reverse complement strand
CCCAACAGCCTGGGATATTCAGGCATCGGCAAAAGTTCGTTGGGCTTATGACGGCGCGGATAGCGTAACGTAAAACCGCCTTCAGTGAACACCAGATCGAACCATTTGAGATAACCCGTTGAAGGCACCATGTAACCATGGTGATAATCCATGCGTTCGCCAAGTCGATATAAGGTGAGATAGTTTTTCCGGCGATAACTCAGCAGGCGAACTTTATCTTCATAGCCATGTGAATGGAAATACTCTATTGCATCCTTGATGGGGATTTCCATCCGCTCGAAAGGCAGATCGGACTTAACCAGCTCCTGCATGTGGATCCTAAGCGACTCGAGCTCAGCCTCAGATAACGGCTTGCGTCCTGTGACCTGACAGTAATATCCCCCCGACGCGACAGCGTGATCGACAAAAAGAACCCCATCAGGAAACAGAGCAGTGAACGCCATCTCAAGCAGAAAGGTCAATGAGCGGCGATAGATGCGTGCCCCATCCGGGTCTGACATAGTCACGGGGATGACTCGTGATTCGATGTTGACTGGATAAGTCAGTTCACGCAGGTCACCGTTTATGATCGCAGCAATTAACTGCGCGTCATGCTCCAACGTCTGCAGGAACTCGCCCACCCTCGCCCCGCGTGGACCGGATAGAACGCGCCCATCAGGCAAATGAATTTCAACAGAGGAACGTGGGGATATAAGGCTGATTTTTTCGTTCATCTTTCTTCCATTCAAACTTGTAGGTTGGGCTTTTAGCTCGACGCAACTGTGGCGGGTTATGCCTCTTGGCTTCGCGACAAATCCGCCTTACGTACTTCTGCCAGTAATTTTTCCGGCTTGTGTGCAAACTCTTCCAATGGGAGTTCTCTGTTCGTCAACGCCAGCAGGGTTTCAGTCAACACTTTATTTACCGGAGTTGGCACATGGAACTTTTCTCCGGCGTGCACGACCGCGCCATGTAAGTATTCCACTTCGCTCTTCCCGCGCCCGGAATGCAAGTCAATCTGAAAGGAGGGCATCTTGCCGCCGCGCCCCCCGCCAGCCCCGCGGGCAACCAGTGGTCTGGAGAGCCATAAAGGCAATTTGGTTGCATAGGCTAATGCCCGAACGGGTGTGCCGGGCAAATCCACAACTTCGAAGCCCTGTGCGTCCATCACTGCCAGACACTCCCGCAGCATCTCGATTTCGAGTTTATATAGATCTTTGTTCGCAAGGACCTCGCCTGCGGTCATATCCAAAATAGCCGAAGTTGGATTCGCAAGCAGATTCGTCAGCATCTTCGACCATTTCATGCTATCCGCATCTTCGAACAATTGCGAATTGAGATAGGCAGCCTTGAAAGCGTCATTCAATTTTTCAGACAGTGGATGTTCCTTTGCAACACCAACTCCGCGCAACCGTTCAAGGACGATGTCCCCCACACCGCGCCGCCCGATGGCGCTGGTCACGGTTCCATAGATGACTTTGTCTTTCCCAAGTGCTTCAGCAATGGCCAGTTCGTTCGATACGCCATTCGAAAGACAAAGGATCGGAGGCATTTTGTCTGCGTAGGGTTTCATCCCTTCCAACGCGGCTTGGGTGTCGAAAGACTTCAGGGCAAACAGAGCCACGTCAAAGGGTCCGTAGCGAAGCGCTTCCTCCAGCGTGGAAACTATGACAAAAGAGGCTGGGTCGACGCGTGAAGCATCCTTCAGCTGACGTCGTTTATCCAAAGTCAGATCCAGCCGCAAGCCGCGCTGACGCAATTCTTCCACTACTTTGGGCTGTTCCACAAAAACGACCTGCTGCCCCGCAAGCGCAAGGCTGCCACCGATATACGTCCCAATCGCACCCGCGCCAAAGACAAGCACTTTCATCTTGCCGTTGAGATGGCTGGCTGATTCGGTCAATGCCATGTTCATTCTTGTTCGATGAATTTTAGATGTGCGCGGTCATTGAGTGCATCAATCGCCCAGCGATGTTGATATGGAAAATAGATGATGCGGGCGAAGGCTGTGTTCTCAAAACGGAATCGCACGCCCGAGGGATCGACATGCGGGGCGATGCCAACGATCGCGTTCATCAATTGGTTGAGCAGCCCACCATGTGAGACGATCAGGTAACTGCCCGACGGTCGGCGCAGGAGACTATGCAATGCCTGACCCGCGCGGAGGAAGAGAGCCCAATCCCCCTCTCCAGCACCGCCGATAGGATCATAGGGCGTGACATATGGAGGGCGAGGCCTTTTTCGCACTTCTTCTGCCGTCAGGCCCTCCATCTCACCGACATGGCGCTCCAACAGGATCGGATCCAATTCCATCTTCGCGCCTAAAGCAGAAGCGATAATCGCAGCCGTCTCTTTTGCGCGCACAAGCGGGCTGGCAATGATCAGATCGAATTTCACGTTTTCAGACTTCCAGCGATCCGCCAGCGCACGCGCCTGCCCGCGACCTCTTTCCGTCAGCGCGTAATCAGATTGTCCCTGCCAACGCGCTTCTGCATTGCCAATCGATTCTCCGTGCCGTAAAAATACAAAGTTATAGATGTGTTTATCGTGTGGGCTCATTTTCCCTCTGCTTAAGTAAATAGACTGGTCTGCGCTTCACTTCCTGAAAGATGTAACCTATATACACCCCGATAAATCCCAACAAGATCATCAACATACCGCCGATGACCAGCATTACGGACATCAGCGAACTCCATCCCGGCTCGAGCTCCGATGAGCGACCGGTCAGCCAGAACGAAAGCACGTAAATGATTTGTCCTGCCGCGAGACAGAGCAAAACTCCACCAAGTGTCATACCCAGATAGAGTGGCATCAGGGAGAAAGAAAATATCGCATCCATCGCGAGGCGGAACATCTTGCCAAATGAATACTTTGACCTGCCGGCAATACGGCTTGTCTCATGATAAGGCAAAATAACACTGCGATAGCCCATCCATGAGATCATACCGCGCAAAAAACGATGGTATTCAGGCATGGATTTCAACGCCTCCACAGCCTGACGGCTCAGCCCGCGAAAATCGGCGGCTCCCGGCTCCATGCGAGTTCCGCTGATATTATTGATCAACGCATAAAAGCCCGAGGATGTGATCTGCTTCAATGACAATCCCTGTCCATCCTCAATTCGTTGAGCCTGCACAATGTCATATCCGTGTTGAAAAAGTTCTATCATCTGCGGGATCATCTCAGGCGGATGCTGGCCATCCCCATCCAGGGAAATCACAAAATCCCCGGTTGATAAGTCCAGCCCTGCAGTCAACGCAGCCTGGTGCCCAAAATTACGCGCAAATTCCAAGACGACGATCCGTTTGTCATTCTCTGCCAGAGCAGAAAGGGATTTTACCGTATTGTCTTCGGAGCCGTCATCCACGTAATAGATAGTGAACTTGTGTGGCAAACAGTCAATGACTTTACAAATACGGACATGGGTCTGTTCAACGACCCCCACCTCATTGAAAACCGGAATAATGAGATCAATTGTTAGTTGCTGTTCTGGAGACATTGGAAGGATTCTACCATGCCGCTTCCCATACACTTTTCGCCAACAGATGACCAGGAATACTAGAAAGGGAATTCCTGCAGCAGGTCGATCACTTGCTCCTGTTCAGCACTTGTGAGCGAATTATGGAAAGGCAGGCGGATCAACTGGTCGCTGACGCGTTCGGTGACAGGGCAATCGCCGATCTTACCGCCAAAGGTTCGTCCCATCTCAGAGAGATGCAACGGCAAATAATGGAACACGCTGTAAACTCCGCGTTCACGCAGATAAGTGATCAAGTTTTGCCGTGCCTCAAGGCCTGGCACAAGCATGTAGAACATGTGATAAGACTGTTCGCAATCGTCAGGGGTGTAGGGCAATTGCACATCATACTTATTTGCCCAATCCTTGAGACCTGAGTAGTACAACTCCCAGACTTGTTTGCGATGCAACTGGATTTTCTCGCGTTGTTCGAGTTGAGCGAATAAAAACGCGGCCAGGATATCAGAAGGCAGGTAGGAAGACCCGATATCCACCCAGGTATATTTATCGACCTGCCCGCGGAAGAAACGTGAACGATTTGTCCCTTTCTCACGGATGATCTCGGCCCGTTCGACCAATGCAGGGTCGTTGATCAGCAACGCGCCGCCCTCTCCACAACTGAAATTCTTGGTCTCGTGGAACGACTGCGAAGCCATGGAACCCAGCGTGCCCAGATAGTTGCCTTTATATTTGCCAAACAATCCATGGGCGTTGTCTTCAACCACAGAAATGTTGTGGCGTGCGGCAATGTCCATGACCGCATCCATCTCGCAGCCTACGCCAGCATAATGCACCGGGACAATCGCCTTTGTTCTGGGCCTGATCGCGGCTTCGAGTTGGGATTCATCCAAATTAAGCGTGTCAGGTCGAATGTCCAGAAAGACCGGTCTCGCTCCCCGCAATACAAAAGCATTCACCGTTGAAACGAACGTAAAATCGGGGATGATGACTTCATCGTCAGGCTGGATGTCCAGCAAAATGGCAGACATTTCCAGTGCGTGCGTGCAGGAGGTGGTGAGCAAAGCTTTAGGTACGCCAAATTCCTTCTCAAGGAAAACATGGCATTTTTTCGTAAAAGGTCCATCCCCTGAAATATGACCGTTGTTAATTGCCTGCTGAATGTATTCGAGTTCTTTGCCTACTGTAATCGGCCGATTAAAGTCTACGAATAGTTCTGCCATGTGCTAGTCTTTGCGGATGAGAAGGGTGAAATCATAAAGGCGATAATCATGCAGGAGGGCAATATTTTTGGAAAAATTGCGCTTGCAATAATCAAAGAGGAACAAGGGGTCAGCATAATACAGATCAGGACGCATTTTCTCGGTATCAGAATACCTGGTGAGAAAGTTACTTGAAAAGCCGTGAAGGCTGAGCTGGTTGAACTCGTTCAGAACACCCAGCACGTATTCTGTCCAATCCTCAAAGGACTGTTCTCCTCGGAAATTGAATATGCCACTAGCCACTGCATAATCACAGACCGGGATTTGCGTTTTATCGGTAAAAAAGGTGCGGCGCGGTTTACCCTCGTGTGCCTGGCGGGCGGTTTCAATGGCGCTCTCGAGAATATCATAACCGTAGTAATTTGCGTCAAAGCCTTTGGCGACCAGATAATCCGCCAGGGCACCGTAACCGCAGCCATAGTCCAAAAGAGAAAAAGAGTCGGATTCGACAACTTTGAGCAACTGATCAAAGCGGATGTTTTGCGAAGTTTCCGAGTTCCAATCTGAGCCGCGTGGAGAAGCTCCATGCTCCTGGATGCGCTTATCGAAATAGGACTTCACATGGTCGAGGTTGGGAATTTTAGACATGGCTGCCTTTGAAAATGTAATGCGGTGCCTCAGGACCAGTCATAAAAAGCAGATCCAAAACACTCACCTGCGGATCAAATGGAGGATACAGCTGTACATATTCCGGGTAATTGTATTGCATATATTCGAGTGTAATACCGGCGCTGTCGAATTTTTCACTTTCGATGTAATCCCGGGCGGAAGGACCGCTAATAAAATGTGTCGCACCCACAGATTTGAGAATTTGAATGAGCCGATCGGTTTTTTGCCCGTCAATCCCGGCGATCTCAGAAGAACGCATGAAGCGCGTGTGGGTATTCCCCAGTTCACGTGTCAGCGCAATGCTGAAATCAATCGTGAAGTCTGCAAGGTATTCGTCATGCCGTTGATAGAATGTCTCGAGCAGGGGGCGATATCGATTGAAGTGAGACACTTTGCAATATGAATGCTGGATGGCTTTGAGATGCGTCACGTTCCAGGGGTTATCCCATACAATGCGAATCTGATTAATGGGGATATTTTGGGTCTGGGCACCGTGGCTATAAACAGGGATGGTCAGCCATTGCTTGCCGCGCGCGGTTTTGATCTGGTTGCGATTACGCCAGCCGCGTTTATCATATTGCACATCATCATAAAAGATAAAAAGATCAGCCCGCTGTATCTGGTCGAAATATCCGCGCCATGGAATGTAGGATGGCTGCAGGATGACAACGTTCACTGTCCCGCCACTTCGTGGATCACATACGGAGGACGGTCCATGCTGCGGTCGAACATGCGCGCCAGATACTCGCCGATAATGCCGAGGGCAAACAACTGTGCACCGCTAAACAAGGCAATAATGGATGCCAGGAATGGAAAGCCCTGCGGACTTCCAGCGGTAAAGTAAACAACCAGAACGTAAATGAACACGCCCAAGCCAAAGATGATCATCGCGAAGCCAATCCAAATGGCAAAGCGCAGCGGTAAGGTGCTATACCCGATCAGGATGAGCATTGCAGTCCTGACCAGCATGGCGAAACTGTAGTTTGTACGCTCCGCTGGTGCAATATTCACCGGCACGGAGGTGAAGCGTGTCGTTCCCCAGGAAAGCAATACATCAAGAATCAGGGAAGGACTCTGGAAATTTACAAAGGCGTCGCGTAAATTCGTGCGAAACGCTCGAAATGCGGATACATTATGCACCGAAGGCAGACCAATCACTTTGGCTAGAATCCGCTTGATGCTGGCCGTCATCAGGTTGCGCAGGAATCCCTGGGGCAGCTCGCGCGGTGCTCCATACACCACATCATAGCCCTCGTCCAGCTTTGCCAGCAGCAGCGGGATTGCATCCGGAGGGTGCTGAAGATCCTGATCCATCGTGACGACAACCTCATAACAGGCCGAGCGGACTCCGCATAACGTCACGTTATGCTGCCCGTAATTACGCATCATGCGGATCCCTCTCACCCACTGATATTCCCGCGTCAAGCGTTGAATGAGCGGCCAGCTGTTATCCGGGCTGCCATCATTCACAAGAATGATCTCGTATTTTTCTGTAACCGTTGGTAACGTGCGAGTTAGCTCTGCAACAAGCGGCTGGAGGCAGGTTTCCCCTTTGTACACGGGAACAACGACGGATACGTTCATACGGGGCACAATTCTACCATTCGCTTCGAGTTATAAGCGGACCCCGTGCCTGTCCGCCAGAATAGACAGGGTGCGGGCCACCTCAGCCGCTTTCTGTTCCTCACTCCATCCAAGTGCATTGCCAAGCATCCGCGCCAACTCGTCGATCATTTCACGTGTAACATGGCCCAGCATCGCGAGCATGGAACGCCTGAGTAGAAAATCATCGAGGTGGCATATCTTTTCATGCTGCACAAGGAAGATGATTTCACGGAGTGTGTAATCAGGTAACGTCCTGAGAATAAAGTCTGTGCCGCCGTTCATGTAAGTGGCAATGGTTTCTGCACGTGTTCCATAACGCTCGAATAATACCTTCAACCGTTCACGCGTCACGCCGGTCCATGCGGAGAGGCTTTCGATCTGGCGTCTCATCTGGCCCGGCTCACGGGGATAGCCGCGCCCACCGCCAATAGGCAGCGCACGCGTATTTTTTTGACGCAATACGCCGAGATAAGTGAGCGCCTTGTCGGTCACCTGTTCTGAAAATGCGCGAAAGGAGGTCCATTTGCCGCCAACGAGGGAATAGACCGGGAAGCGCAGATTGGTCCAATCCCCGCTGAGTACTTCAATGCTGTGGTCGCGCGAGATTTGGGAAACGGCCTTCGCCGTGGAGCGGGGTAACGGACGCACACCTGAGAGTTGAAAAACGATGTTTTCGCGGGTCAGGTTGAGGCTGGGAAAGATGCGACGCGTCAACTTCAGGAAATAATTAATTTCTTCATCCGTACATTGTGCTTCATCAGGATGATCCATCGGGATATCAGAAGTACCAATCAATACGCAGTCATACAGCGGGAAGATAAGTACGATGCGACCATCTTCGTTTTCAAAGAAGAATTCATTCTCACCAATCGCTTTTCGCAGTTCCTCATGCCTGACGATAATATGCGACCCTTTCGTGCCGCCAATAAAACGTGTGGACAAACCAAGTTTGCGATTGGTGAAATCGATCCAGGGACCGGCTGCGTTGATGACAAGTTTCGGGCGCACATCGTAGGTCTCATCGGTCAGTTCATCGCGGAGCAGGATGGTGTCTTCGCTTCCACCGATCATGCTCACGTAATTGAGAGCATGTGCGTCCGGGTTTTCAGCCTCAGCGTCGAGAATCAGATCCACGGCCAGACGTTCAGGCTGCAGAATCGCGCCATCATAATAGACAGCTGTATTGACGATATCCGGGTTTAGCTGTTTCCATTTATCGAGCGATTTTTGTCGAGAGAAGAATTGGTGTTGGGGAACGGTGCGCTGTCTCCCCGTGTACGCGTCATACAAGATCAAGCCAAGTTTGATAACCAGTGAACCGCGCTCTGATGGCTTATCCAGCAATCTAAAAAACTTCAGTGGGGTATTGAGCAAACCGGAGAATCGTTTGAATATCGGGATGGTGGTTGGGAGCGGTTTTACGACATGAGGGGCATTCTCCAGCAAACGATTGCGTTCCCGCACCGCCTCACGAACAAGACGAAACTCCCCATTCTCAAGATAGCGGATCCCCCCATGCGCCATGTGTGAAGAGGCTGAGCTTGCACCTGAGCAAAAATCGGCTTTCTCAACCAGAAGCACATCCACTCCATTCAAGGCAAGGTCGCGAAATGTGCCAATGCCATTGATGCCTCCGCCAATGATTAACACGGAGACCTGCGGCTTATTCCTGAGAGCAGAAAGGATTTCGTTGCGATTCATATTTTTCTAGACACAAAGGTTTTAATTGATAACACAAAAATCCTTCGTGCCTTTGTGTCCGTAATGTTTAATTTGCCCAGTCAAACGTACGCGTGAGAGCCTTCTTGCAACCTGAGTATAACTTCTTTCGTTGTTCTGCGTGCATTACGGGATGGTTATTTTTTCCCTGGATCTAAGCCCAATGACGTGCGCCCGCCAAAAACGATTTTCCGCTCATGGGTTTTTTCCCCGCAGGCTGCACTTCCTCCAGGATGAGAAGGCCGCTTCCCGCGCCGACCGCGGGCTGACCCCGATAAATGAGCCTACGCCCAACTGACGCGTCTCCCGCCTCGGCGCGCGCCCGATGGACCTTGAGCAAGGTCTCGTCGAAATTCATGAATGCCCCGGGCCACGGATGGAACGCGCGCACGCGTCGCTCCAATTCCTCAGCAGGCCGCGTGAAGTCAAGCTGACCTTCCTCCTTCTTGAGCATCGGTGCATAGATCATACCGTCCTCCGTTTGAGGCACAGGCTGGATTTTCCCGGATAAATAATCGGGCAGGGTTTCGATGAGCAGATCCGCTCCCAGATGGGATAACTTCTCGAAAACGGAACCAGCCGTATCGTCCCGCGTGAGGCGAATCGACCGCTGGCTCAGCATGGGACCGGTATCGAGTCCCACATCCATTTTCATGATGCTAACACCCGTCTCTTCATCCCCGTGCAGGATCGCCGCATTGATCGGCGCCGCGCCGCGCCAGCGCGGCAGCAACGATGCATGGACATTGATACAACCAAAGCGCGGCAGGTCCAAAACATTCTTTCTGAGGATTTGCCCGAACGCCGCGACAACGATGAGGTCAGGATCCCAGGTGCGCAATTGTTCCATCGCTTCGGGCTGACGCAATTTTTCAGGTTGGATTATTGGAACTTTGAGATCCTGCGCCAGCAGTTTAACCGGCGGCGGTCTGAGTGCACGGCCTCGGCCTGAGGCGCGATCTGGCTGAGTCACAACACCGATGACATCATACTTTTGAGCCAGCGCCTTGAAGGATGGCAACGCAAAATCAGGCGATCCCATGAAAACAACTCTGGTCATGCCGTCATTTTACCAGTAGGGACAAGTCTGAGACCGGTCCTGCGATTCCTTTTCGATAAATTCGGTTGCTTTTTGAATTGATTGGTTGTAAAATGATATAAATCCAAACCCAGATTATTTCGGAGGAACTCATGGAAAACCAACCTATGATGGAAGTCACCAGCGATGATAAGTTGTGGGGAGCATTAAGCTATGTGTTTGCGCCGCTCATCGGTATTATTGTGTTGTTGATGGAGGATAAGAAATCCCGACCCTTCATAAAATTTCATGCCGTGCAATCCATCGTGGCAAGCATTGCATTCTGGATTGTCGCGACCATCATCACGACTGTGACCATTGGCTTCGGAGGGTTGTGCGTACCGGTGCTCTGGCTGGTTTTCTTGTATTGGGCGTACAAGGCCTATCAAGGCGAAATGGTCAACATCCCTGTGGTGACCAATTTCATCAAAGGCCAGGGTTGGGCATAGTCCTTTGAAAAGATAAAAGCTCACACGCGTGTGTGAGCTTTTTGTTTTTAATTGACAACAAGCTGTTAGAGAATCCTCTTTATGGTCCCCAGCGCGGCTGATAATCACAATAATCGTTGTTCGTTAAACGCCGCAGGTCGGTTCCATCGGTGCGGATGATGTAGATCTCGCAGCCGTGGTCGTCGCCATAATTATCGAAATACGCAGTGAACGCCACCCACATGCCATCCGGTGAAAAAGAGGGACCCTGACTATTGCCACCGCTCAGCGTAAGCTGGCGCGCATTCGAACCATCAGCGTTCATGATGTAGACTTCGCGGTTCCAGGATGGACCCGAATAAGTAACGATGAACTGTCCATCCGGCGACCAGTCGCTGCGGCCGCGGATAGCAGGAAGATTGGAAACCTGATGCAGGTCTCTCCCATTCCGGTCTACGACAAATAGCTGAGCCGCGCCCGCCGCGCCCGAGGCAAACAGGATTTGATTCCCATCCGGCGACCACGTGGGATCCCAGCCATTGATCTGAGGGATATTGCCCGCGTCGTCGCCGTCCCGATCCATGACCATGATCTGCATATTGCCAGTGCTGGGATTTCCGCGCACAAAGGTGATGGATGTCCCATCGGGTGAGACTTCGGGCGCGGTCAACACACCGATCCGGTCTGTCAGCTGGTCAACGCTGCCGTCGTTGAGATTGAGGCTGTAGATCTCATACACGTTTTGCTCGCGGAACGACGAGTACAGCACGCTTTGTCCATCGGGCGCAAGTGACGGATAGAAATGACGCCTGTTGTTTTCCGTGGTCAATCTACGCATCCCGGAGCCATCCGCGTTCATGATGCAGATCTGGTCCATCGCCTGCACTTTGAAAAGCTGACAGGTGAAGACAATATGACCGGTCAGCTCATCTCCGGTGGATGGCAAAGGAACCGTTGATCCCCCGGTCGTGCCTCCAGAAGAAGGATCGACTGTTGGGATGTTGAAAACCGGGGTCAAGTTGGTGGCTGCGGGAGACGAGGCTCCGGAGGGCGTGGAGGCTTGCATTGTAGCGAACAGGTCCGGGGTCGGGGAGGGAGCGATGGGGCGATTACATCCAACCAGTAAGAGAAGGACAAAAATTGTTAAAAAGAGTTTATTCATCATCCAATTCGATTGACTCAAGATAGAATTCTTCACCCGATAATACTTTCGCGCCATAACTTCCGCAGTAAGGGCAATGGATATTTCCGTTCAATGGATGGTACTTCTCAAAACAAGCCATACATTGGACTTCTGCTTTAATAGAACGAAAATGAAGCTGTGCTCGTTCCGCAGGAGTGCCTCTGCTAAGTTCATCCCAGTGCTTTTCAATGGAAGTTTGATCTAGCTCGGAGATCTCGCCAAGAGCCAGTTGAAGACTCCGAACGCGTTTAGTTGACTCGCGCGCTTTGAAAAGAGCCCGGTCCAGTATGGATTGAGTTGCATGAAGTTCGCGCATTTGGGTCTTTAAATCATTCAGCCTCAAACCAGTCTACAGGCTGCATATCAGCCTCTCGATGAGGACTGGCGAGGCAAAAATGTTCCTCAGGACGGTCTATAAGCCGCATTCTGTCCGTGGCGCCGAGGCGTCACTGTGCGATCATCTCTCTGGGCGGTGCGTCGCCGCGCCGCTCGGTGCGACCTACCCGGGACTGGCTTTCCCATCACATGAGAAAGCACGTATGAAGACGAGCAGTCTCCCGCCATCCGCGGATGGCTTCGTCCCTACTTGGTCTTGCTCCCGGCGGGGGTTACCTGGCCATCCACATTACTGCAGATGCCGGTGGTCTTTTACACCACCTTTTCACCATCACCCCTCACCTCTTGCGAGATGAGCTGGCTGTTTGTTTCTGTGGCCCTCATCCGGCAGGTTAGCTCCTCACGGAGGGTTCCCCGCCCCGGGTGCTATCCGACGCCGTGCTCTATGGAGTGCGGACTTTCCTCGGCCCCGACAACGCAGGACCGCGATCGCCCAACCGACCTGAGGCGGCATTATCATACACGCAAGGGAACAGGGCGTCAACGGCAAATGGGCATATTCAAACAATTTTCTTAAACTCCGGGTTCAATTTTCCCGGCGTTTCCATGATCCAATGGATCAAAAAGGGAATTTCCTCTGACTAGCGAAAGCACGGCCAGTTTGGATAAATCATGCAAATTGCATTGGAGTTTCCTCCAACAGACAGGACTAAGTACCGCACGAATATTGAACGCAACGTAGATTTCAGTCTGTAAACTGCTGGAAAACAGTTTCGTAATTTTGGAGACAAGCGGTAAAATAAGGAACGAGAACATTCAATTGAAAGCAATGGAGTCTTTGTGAGCAACTGGCCCGGGAAACTTGTCATTGGTTTAACTGGTAACATCGCGACCGGCAAAAGCGTTGTGCGCCGCATGCTGGAACATCTGGGTGCGTACACAATCGATGCCGACGCGCTCTCTCATCGCGTGATCTCAAAGGGCGCGCCGGGCTACCAACCTGTGCTGGATACATTCGGCACGTGGCTGCTTGGCCAGGATGGACAGATCAACCGCGCCAGGCTTGGTCATCTTGTCTTTGCGGATAAAGATGCACTGAAGCAGTTGGAAGAGATCATCCATCCCTATGTTCGTCAAGCCATAGATATCCTTGTCAGGCGCGCCAGTCAGACGGTCATTGTGATCGAAGCGATCAAACTGCTCGAATCGGGATTAAGCAGTCGCTGCGATACTGTCTGGGTCACCGACGCGCCGCAGCAAGTCCAAGTGGAACGCCTGATGCGCAAACGCCGATTTAGCCAGCAGGATGCGCTGCAACGTGTCCACGCGCAATCTGCCCAAAAAGAAAAACTTGCCGCGGCGAATGTTGTTATCACCAACAATGGCTCATACGATGACTTGTGGAGACAGGTCAGTGAAGCCTGGAAGAACATCTCTCCCACACAGGAAGCCGGTCCCGCTACTCAGGTCATTACCAAGCCTGCAGCCGGGTCTCTCTCCCTTCAGCGTGGAAAGCCACGCGACGCCCGGAAGATCGCAGACTTGATCACCCGCCTTAGCAAAGGCAAACAAAAAATGACAAAGGATGAGGCGATGGAAGCCTTTGGCGATAAAGCCTTCCTCCTGCTTCTCATGGATAATGATCTCGTTGGCATTGCAGGCTGGCAGGTGGAAAACCTTGTGGCGCGGATCACCGATCTGTTCCTCGATCATGGAATTGCTCCGGACAAAGCTTTGCCTTTGATGATCCGCGAAGTGGAACGAGCCTCAGCTGATCTGCAATGCGAAGCCGCGCTGGTCTTCCCACCCATCGATCTGGTTGGCTTCGACAGCCTATGGAAACAACTTGGTTACGAACGGCGTGCGCCTGATGCGCTGGGCGTACAGGCCTGGGAAGATGCTGCACTCGAATCGATGCCCAAAGGCTCAGCTCTTTTTTTCAAACAACTTCGCACCGACCGCGTGTTGAGACCGATATGATGAGAAATTTCGAAAGTCTCTATTAACACATTGAAAGTCGTGAAGTCCAAACCAGGGCGGGAAGTTGTTGCAAATCCGCGATGGAAACCGTCATGTATGCGGTATTCCAGGCACAGATTCGGCAAGCAATACTATACTGATTGACGCAGACACGAATGGCAAATTTTCTTGACAACATCCTATTCATATTTCAACGTCTTAACTGGTTGAGCGTTCTCGACATCCTGTTGGTCACGTTGATCTTCTTCGTCGTGCTCTATTCCCTGCGCGATACGCAGGCAATGGTTCTCCTGAGAGGCATGATCTTTCTGGTCGTCGCCCTTGTGCTGCTCACAACCCTCGTGGAGCTGCCTGCATTCTCATGGTTAGTCCAAAGCGCACTGCCAGCATTGTTGCTCGCCATACCGGTCATCTTTGCGCCGGAAATTCGCCGCGCGCTGGAAAGGCTTGGGCGTGCCGGAACGCTTACCATCGTCCAATCGACAGGTCATACAACAGATGAAAACATGCAAAAGGGCATCCGCCCCGTTGTGGAAGCCGCAGCACGGCTTTCGGCGCGCCAGCATGGGGCGCTGATCGTCGTCCAACGCATGGACAGCCTCGAACAATATATTGAGACCGGCGTCCAAATGCGGGCAAACGTTACACCAGAATTACTCCTGCAGATCTTCTATCCTGATACACCATTGCATGACGGCGCGGTCATCGTTGCGCAGGGACGCATCGTTGCTGCAGCCTGTGTAATGCCTTTATCGGCAAGCGGAATTCTCAACCGCTCGCCCGAACGACAGATGGGGCTTCGGCACCGCGCCGCTTTGGGCATCTCAGAGGTGAGTGACGCCATATCCGTTGTCGTTTCAGAACAGAGCGGCTCGATTTCGATTGCCCATGCCGGTCGCATGATCCGCCGCATCGATCCTGAACGGCTCGAGAACATCCTTGCTGCATTCTTCCGACCGGACACTACAACGCCTCAACGCATATGGCTCCAACGATACTTCCCCTACCTCTTCCGCAGGGACGATTAACATGCGTTTGTTTGCCAAGAACCTTCGAACATTCATCCTGGCGCTGGCGCTGGGTGTCTCAGTCTGGGTATCGGCTGTCAGCGGAGCAGACCCGGATGAAGTGCGCGCCTATCCCAACCCCATTCCGCTGGAGGTCTTCGGGCAGGACCCTTCGCTTGTGCTGACCAGTGAAATACCAGACACGGTGGAGGTGACGCTGCGTGCGCCTCGCTCCGTCTGGGAACTGCTTACTGCGCGGGATGATTCGATAACAGCGACCCTTGATCTAACCGGGCTTAGTGCGGGCGAACATACGCTGGATGTTCGGCTGGCAGTTTCTGCAAGACCCTATCAGATCGTTCTCAAGAACCCGACAACTGTTACCGTTGATCTTGAATCGATCGCCAGCCAGACATTTCCACTTGTGCTTTCATTGAGTGGCCAGCCTGCAACTGGTTATCAGGCTGGAGACGCAACCATGCAGCTCAGCGAAGTTGCCATCTCGGGTCCCGAATCTATTGTTCGGCAGGTGGCGCGGGCACGTGTGCTCGTCAACCTGGATGGCGTCCGCGAGAGCATAGACGAGTCGCTCCCGATCCAGATAGTAGATACGGAAAACATTGCGCTGCAGGGATTGACCATCAATCCCGAATCTGTGGGAGTGAGTATTCCCATCAGTCAGCAGGGCGGATTCCGCGATGTGGCAGTCAAGGTCATTGTGCAGGGACAACAAGCCCCCGGTTATCGTATTGAGAATATCTCTGTTTTTCCGCCGGTGGTGACGGTCTTTGCGGAAGATCCTGAACTGGTGAATGAGCTGCCCGGTGTTGTAGAAACACTGCCACTCGACCTCCAGGACCGGAGTGAAGATATTTCCACACGTCTTTCTTTGGATCTACCGGAGAATGTCACATTGGTTGGTGCACAAACGGTACAGGTACAGGTAAGTATCTCCCCCATCCAAACGAGCCTCACGCTCCTGAACCAGCCCATCAATGTGATCGGTTTGCCAGAAGGGCTGAGCGCGGAGGTCTTCCCGCAAACCGTGGATGTGATCATTTCGGGTCCCGTGCCGGTGCTGGATGCACTGGCATCCCAGGATATAACGGTATCTGTTGATGTGAGTGAGCTTGAGATCGGTGTATATCAACTAACACCGGAAGTCCAGGTATTGGTGGAGAATGTACTGGTAGAATCCATTCTGCCTGGCACAGTGGAAGTGGTTATTGCCATACCTAACACACCGACTCCAACAGCATTCCCACCATAAAGTGAAGTAGAAAGAATTATGCCCAAACCAATTGTCGCACTCGTTGGCAGACCCAACGTAGGAAAGAGTACTTTGTTCAACCGCCTGGTCGGCGAGCGCCTCGCCATTGTAGACGATACACCCGGCACCACGCGTGACCGTCTCTTCGGTGAAACTGAATGGAACGGACGCGCCTTTCACATCGTGGACACGGGCGGTATCGATCCAACGCACGGGGGCAGGGCCCCGCTCTCCATTGGCTCTGCAGATTTCATTAACGAGATTAAACAACAGGCGAAGGTCGCCATCGATGAAGCGGATGCGGTGCTCTTTGTCAACGATGGAGAGACCGGGGTCACCTCGCCCGACCTCGAAGTGGCAGACATTCTGCGTCGCTCTCAAAAGAAACTGCAGGATGGTGCATTCTGGCCCCCGATCTTTGTTGTTGTGAATAAAGCGGAGTCAAAAGATAGGCGGGACGCGGCTCCCCAATTTTACGAGTTGGGGTTAGGTGAGCCATATGCTGTCTCTGCCGTGCATGGGACAGGCACCGGCGACCTGCTCGATGCGCTTGTCGCTGCTTTCCCCGAGCAGGAGGCAGAAGAGGAAGATGACCGTATCAAGATTGCCATCGTCGGCAAGCCCAACGCGGGCAAATCCAGTTTGTTGAACAAGCTGGTCGGTGAAGAACGCGCGATCGTCAGCCCCATCCCTGGCACGACGCGCGACGCAACTGATACGATTGTTGAATTCAATGGTTTGCCGGTCACCCTGATCGATACCGCCGGCATCCGCAAGCGCGGCAAGATCGAACATGGCGTGGAGCAATACAGCGTTCTGCGTGCGTTCAAAGCCATCGAGCGCGCGGACGTGGCTTTGCTGATGATCGACGCGACCACGGGCATCACCGCACAGGACGCGCACATCGCGGGATTCGTTCTCGACGAATGGAAATCGTGCGTGGTGATCGTCAACAAATGGGACGCGGTCGAAAAAGATTCATACTCGATGGAAGATTTCACGAAAACGGTTAGACGCGATCTGAACTTCATGGATTATGTCCCGCTGCTGTTCATCTCCGCCAAAACAGGTCAACGCGTAGATCAGGTGTTGCCGATGGCACTGCGCGTACAGGAGGAACGACTCGCACGCCTGACGACCTCCAAGATCAACGAAGTCATCCACAAAGCCCAGGATGCGCACCCGCATCCCTCGCACGCTGGACGGCAGTTGAAGATGTTCTATGGCACCCAGGTCCGCTCCGACCCGCCAACGTTCATGATCTACGTCAACGAGCCGAAGCTGATGCACTTTACATATTTGCGTTATCTTGAGAATCAGATCCGTGCCGAGTATGGATTTTTGGGGACGCCGATACGGATCGTGACGAAGGGGAGGAGGGAGTAAAGCTGTCAGCTATCAGCCGTCAGCTTTCAGTTAAGAGCCAATAGCCGATCGCTGAGTGCTCACCGCTGACGGCTTATAATAGAAACATGAAAGACTTCCGTCAGCTCAAAGTATGGGAAAAGTCTCATCAACTGGCTTTGGCGATTTACAAAGCAACAAAAGAATTTCCAAAAGAAGAACTTTATGGATTGACGAGTCAAATCCGCCGTTCCAGCATGTCCATCCCAACGAACATCGCAGAAGGCTGTGGACGATTCACAGATGCAGATTTCGCAAGATTTTTACAGATGGCAATGGGCTCCGCCAGCGAAACAGAATATCAGCTTATCCTGACTCGCGACCTCGAATTTCTCCCCAAAGACTCATACGAAAAACTTCATACTGATGTCGAGCAGGTCAAACGCATGCTAGCATCCCTCCTCAAAACTATACGTACTGATCGCTGAATGCTGACAGCTGATCGCTCATATCATCATGGCACAGAATAACCTCTATGATTTCCTGATTGTAGGAAGCGGCTTCGGGGGAAGCGTCTGCGCAATGAGACTGACAGAAAAAGGCTATTCCGTTCTCGTTCTTGAAAAAGGCAAACGCTTCGAAGACAAAGACTTCGCCAAATCCAACTGGCAGTTCTGGAAGTATCTCTGGCTGCCTGCATTGCGTGCACATGGAATCTTGCAGGTCAGCATTCTGAAAGGCGTGATGGTGCTTCATGGAGCAGGCGTCGGTGGCGGCAGTTTGGGATACGCCAATGTGCTGGAAGTGCCAAGTGATGAAACGTTTGCGACACCAGCCTGGAATCAAACTATGAAGTGGGGGGAAGTCCTGCGTCCGCATTACGAGACGGCGAAGCGAATGCTCGGCGTGGCGCGCAACCCCAAACTATGGAAAGCCGATCATCTCCTCAAACAAATGGCTGATGAACGCGACATGGGACACACGTTCCGCGCAACAGCTGTGGGTGTGTATTTCGGCGAGGCGGGAGTCACTGTCGCTGATCCGTATTTCAATGGAGCAGGTCCCGCCCGCGCAGGCTGCAATCACTGCGGTGGATGCATGGTGGGATGCCGTCACAACGCCAAGAATACATTGCCAAAGAATTATCTGTACTTTGCAGAAAAGAACGGCGCGGAGATCAAATCCGAAGTGGAGGTCATTGATGTCAGACCATTGACGATGGCCGGTCTGCAATCTACGGTCAACAGTTCATTGTCTCGTAGTTTCTATGCCGTTACTTACCAATCATCCACTTCCCCATTTAAACGCAAACATATTGTGAATGCCAAAAACGTTATCTTCGGGGCAGGCGTGATGGGAACGATGAAACTGCTTCTCAACCTGCGCTATGTGAAACGGTCCTTACCAAAGCTGTCGGGGAGACTCGGTCACATGGTCAGGACCAACTCTGAGGCGTTGCTGGGAAGCGTGGCTCGGAGGTCGGATGTCAATTACTCGGAGGGTGTGGCTATTTCATCCATTTATAACCATGACAAAATTACGCGCATCGAGCCGGTCCGTTATCCGGACGGATCATCGCTGATGCGATTCCTTGCCGCACCGTTGATCGATACGGATGTTAGCGTGCCTGTGCGCATCCTGAAATTCCTCGGCTGGACGTTGACCCATCCCCTCGATTTTGCCAAGGCGTTGATCCTGCCTGGCTGGGCGCACAACGTGACGATCCTGCTCGTGATGCAGCACGCGGATAATCGTATGCGTTTTCGCATTGGGCGAAGCGGATTTACCCTGTTCCGGCGCGGTCTGGTTGCGGAGAAGGAACCCGGCTACGAAATCCACGCACGGGTGAAAGGCTCACATGAATTAACGCGTGACTTTGCGAAACGGACGAACGGCGTGGCGCTCGGTTCTCTTGGCGAAAACTTATTGGGCTTGCCAACGACCGCCCACATCCTTGGCGGCGCACCAATAGGACGAAACGCTGCGGAAGGTGTGGTGAACGAAAACTTCGAAGTGCATCATTACCCCGGCATGTATGTCATTGACGGCTCGATCATGCCTGCCAATCCTGGCGTCAACCCAGCGCTGACGATCACCGCATTGGCAGAATATGCGATGAGCAAAATAGAGGAAAAGCATTCGCGAGAAACACTGCTGGTTGAGTAGGGCCGGTTCGCGCTGAGCGGAGTGACAACGAAGTCGAAGCGTCCTGCCACATCCAAACCACCGAGCGTGTTATTTAAACCTTTGTGACCTTCGTGTCCTGCCCTGGCACTGCCCGCCAGGGCACGTGTGTGGTAAAAAGAATCATGACCAACTTCTCCTCCTCTCTTGAAATTGCCAAACAACTTGACCAACAAGACTCTCTCGCCTCCTACCGCGCACAGTTCGTCGCCAACGACCCCGGCCTTATCTACCTCGACGGCAACTCGCTCGGACGCCTTCCCAAATCCGTCATCGAACGCATGAAGAAAACGGTGGTGGAAGAATGGGGTACGGACCTGATCCGCGGTTGGAACAAAGGCTGGTGGGAGGCACCAGCGCGGATCGGCGAAAAGATCGCCTCCCTGCTCGGCGCGGGCGAACGGCAAGTCGTTGTAGGAGATCAGACATCCATCAACCTGTTCAAACTCGCCACCGCCGCGTTAACTCTAAATTCAACAAAGAAGCGCATCATCACCGACACCTTCAACTTTCCATCTGATTTATACATCTTACAAGGAATTATAAAATTGCTTGGCGATCGTCATGAAATCATCCGCATCGGTTCGCAGGATGACGACATCACACCCGATCTTGCCGCGCTCGAAGATGCGATCAACGAAGATACCGCGCTCCTCACACTTTCACAGGTAACCTTCAAGAGCGGTTACCTCTACGAAATGGCACATATCACCGAACTTGCTCATCGCAAAGGCGCGCTCGTACTGTGGGACTTGAGCCATTCGGCTGGGGCAGTGCCGATCGCGCTCGATAAATGCAATGTGGACTTCGCCATCGGCTGCACTTATAAATATCTCAATGGCGGTCCCGGCGCACCCGCATTTCTGTACGTAAACAAGAAACTCCAGAATGAAGTGATCTCTCCCATCTGGGGCTGGTGGGGACAAAACAATCCGTTCGAGTTTGATATCAACTACCAACCTGCGCCAGGCGTCCAGCGCTTCTTAGCTGGCACCGCGCCGATGCTCTCCATGCTCGCGATGGAGGAAGCTTTGACTCCCCTCCTCGACGCGGGGCTGGATGCATTACGCACCAAATCCATTTTGATGACGGACTACGCTTCCTTCCTGACCGAGACCCTGCTTGCGCCACTGGGCTTTTCCCTTGGCTCCCCGCGCGACTCCGCCAGACGCGGCTCCCACCTCAGCATCCGTCATGAGGAAGGGTATCGCATCAACCGCGCCATGATCGAGGAAATGAACGTCATCCCTGATTTCCGCGCACCAGATAATATCCGCCTGGGCTTTGCTCCACTTTACATTTCATTCACCGATATCTGGGAAGGATTTGATAGAATCAAACGTGTGATAGAAGAGAAAAGACACGAAAAATATCCCCGGCAGCGATTAACTGTGACGTGACAAGGAGTTAATTTATGGATACAAAACCTGATACGATCAAAATCTCAGCGTTCCATCGCGAGGAGATTTTCGCATCCCATGCGAATTTATATGTGACCGTCAAAGGCTCGTCTGTGGTCAGCGGGAACGAAGCGATGAAGAAAGCCAAAGAGGTGAGTCAACTCGTCGGAGCGCTGACCAGTTTTGGGCTGAGTTCCGAGGCGGTGCAACTGATGGGAGTCCGCATCGAAACCTCCAGCGGCACACTGCTCAAGTCATCCAGCGCAAGCTATCACCTGAGAATCCGGGCTGAGAAACTGGATCAACTCGCTGAGCTGCTGGATATCATCGCATCCCAGAAGAACGCGAGTCTCGAACGGATCGAATGGAAGTATCCCGAAGAGGCGGCCCGTGAGCATGGTTTGGAATCCGCAATTGCCAGGGGAAAGGTAAAAGCCGAGAAAGTAGCAGCATCGCTTGGAGTCAAACTTTTGGGCGTGTACGATTTTATGGAGAGTACGTTCGATGAAGACAGACCACCCATGCCCTTTCAGGCAATGGAGATGAGAATGAAGTCGCGTGCCGAAGTCGCCGATGAGCCCGGCCTGAACATGGACATTCAACACAGCAAGACAATACAGGTGAACGTGGAGATTTGGTACAGGATATCTTCGTTCTAAATTAATCGTTCTTGTTTAGCGTGCAAAAAGACGGGAACGAGAAGGGTCAAAGGTCTGGAAAAAGACAGGCGGAATGACTCTTGTCAGAGAGTATGCAAAGCCTG
>DATKED010000272.1:0-22270 GCA_035512375.1 Anaerolineales bacterium | reverse complement strand
TAAATGAAGATGGGCAGAAGCGGGAAGATATAGCGCGCTCCCTGCCAATAGGGATACGTGATATGAACGATCATCCAGAGACCAAAAAACAGGAGAAAGATCGGTTCCTTTTTTCGACGTTCCCAGGCGCCCCATAGAAAGAAGGCGAGCACAACATAATACAAATATTTCCAGCCTTGTGATGCTCCGAAGAACAGGCTGAATACATGGAAGTAGGCAGCGGCAAATCCCTTAGCGGTTTCGATAAGTTCCGAGTATTGAGAGAAATACGATTCGCCTCCACTGGGAAATAGTACAACACTTGTGATCCATAAAAGCAGGAAAACAAAACAAACGATGAATGAATCCCTGATGATTTCCATCACTGTTGTGCGGTCCTTGCGGTTCTTTAGTAATTTGAAAAACTCGACGATCAAAAAACATCCTAATAAAAGAATTCCCGTCACGCGCAAAAAAGTTGTAAAGAAAATGGCTGCGCCGATCCCTACAGGGTGCAGCGCACTGCGCTTGCCTTCCCGGGTCATTAATAGCAATGACAATGTCGAAAAGAAGAGAAAGGGAATATCGGACAGGATCTGGTCAAGGAACAGGATCAGCAGGGGGTTGAATGCGAACACCGAAACGAGAAGCAGGCTTTCGGTCCGCGTGAGGCGGGGTTTCAGCAAGAGGTAGAGGCAGATCAGGAATCCCGCGTAAAAAAATAATCCAGGAAGTTTCAGCGCCAGGGGGCTGATCCCTTTGATCGCATAAACAGGAACCAGTATCAAGGGATATCCCCAGGGATAAGCCAGAGGACCCAGATGGGTGGTGGATTGATCATTTGTGAAGGCGCTTTGCTCCATGAACTCCTCTGTTGTGCCGTTCAAAATGCTTCCGGCTTGCAAAATGTACCAGGCAAAATCATCGCCCCATTGATGTCCGCGGGTGAGCGTCGATGCACCGATGATCAGTGAAACAAGAATAATGATGGAGAGCACTGTATATCGCATGACATGGATTTTACCTTCTTTGAAATAAAGAACATTTGTTCTATAAGGATTTGATAAAAATATCCACCTGGCGTACCCGGACGGATATTTTTATCACTCTCTTGGACGCCGCTTCTTTGCCGGACTACATCTGCGGCATAGATCTTGTCCGACGTGTCCGTTGCGTCAGAGGCCGTTTGGCGACGATGGTGATCTTGCCGCTGCCTTCCGGTGTGAAGACATTGATCGCTTCCCAGCCTTCCGAACCCCATTCATCAAGCGTCGCCTGTATGTGTTCATCTTTGGTTCCAAAGATACCGCCAATCGTTTGAACGCGATATTCCCATTGTTTGACTTCCTCTGCCATTTTGAACTCCTATAGTGCAAGTAATACATGCAAGACGAGATCTGCCGAGAAGTGCGCGACCATGGCAGCTTCGAGTCCGCGTTTCCAATACAGCCAGCCAAATGCGACTCCACCCAATCCGTTTAATACAACGGCGCGCAGGATGACCAGTGGCGTGAGCGGGATCAGCGCGGCAGTCACGGGCAAATGTGCCAGACCAAACATGATCGCAGCCAGGATGTTTGCAATCCATAGTACAGCTGGGGTCGGGAATCCATCAGGTGTATGGCTGACGAATTTTCCAACCCATGCCAGGGATGACATTACGAAGAGACGCAAGAGCACTTCCTCGACGATGCCGCCATAAAAGGATGCAAGGAATCCTTTCCACGCCTCCGGCTGCGCATTTTGCAGACTCAAAGGATTGGCCGAGTTGCCCAGCTCGCGTAGCAGGGCCGGCTGGAAGATGGCAAGCTCCAATCCAATGATTAGCAGGGAAGCGATCACGCCAACGATGATACTCACAGGCAGGATTGCGCGGACCTTCTCAGTCACTGCTTCGCCTCTGGCGCGCGCCTCAAGGATGGGGGCTCCGAGACCAGTGCGGCCCGCAAAGAAAAGCCCCGCGGCAATCAGCAGGCCGAAGAGCAGAGCATTCTGGACAACCTGGATGGCAATCAGAGCAGGTAATGAAAGGGGTACATCCAGGTTCTCCAACACACTGCCTTGAAGCTCCAGGGAATAGGGGATGACAGCGATCACACCAAAGATCACCGTAGCCCAGAGCATAAGAAATACTCTCCAGGTAAAAGGTCTGTTCATAGCGTCTCTGTTTCACGTGAAACACGGGAACCATTCAGGCTCCCGTGTTTTGCACTTAAGCTCTTGTCTCTCGCTGGTACAACACATAGGAGTAAACCAGCAGAAAGAGCGTCGACCCAATGATGGGGGCGAACATCATCCAGAAGGCAGTCGTTCCGCCAAAGAACCCTCCTATAAACGCCAGCGAGCCCGAGATCATGAACAGCACTGCGCCGAGGCGATGAGTCTCGTTCCAGACGGTGTCGCTGGAGAGGGTCCACGGTGTGCGGATGCCAATGAAGAAGTTGCGCTTGGCCTGTCGCATCATAAAGCCGAGGAAGATAAGGAGCAAACCGATGGCGGGCAGCATGGCGCCGCTCATCCGGAAATTGGTGTAGCCAAGATTCCACGCAAGCGTAAGCCCGTAGAGGTAGACCATAAATGCTATGATCAACACAATGAACAGATTGAACGCTCCGCGAAATTGAGCAATATTTGCCTTAAGCGGATCAATGGACGGGATCACCAGGAACAGCAGGAACATTCCCAGGGTCATCAACGGGATCATCAAGACGCCCGTAAACCTCGAGGTGTAGCCATCCACCTGGTCGTTGATGTTCCAGTGCGATGCCATGGGATCCGGTAGTTGGTTCCAGAGCAGGAGCCCTGCAACCATAGCTGCGAGGATCATGAGCAAAACAAGGATGGTAGTAGTACGAGTAGACATTCCATTCTCCTTTCATCTGATACTGCCGCAGTCGGCAAGCGTATCGCCAGAGCTTTGAAGACGCCACAGCGCGTTACAGAATCACTTTGTATCGTCTTTTGGCAGGTTGTTCTGGGCGATTGAGACAAGTCCGCTCATTGCACCGAGATTCATGGTATCGACTGCCGAACTTGGGACAATGACCAGTGCGCCTTTTTCCTTCAAGCCTTCGAAGAGCATATTCATCGCACGCAAGTGCAACGCAGTGGGATTGTTTATGTAGGCTTGCGATGCCTCAGCAAACGATGCAGCAATCTGCTTTTCAGATTCACCAAGGATCACGCGCGCCTGTCGTTCGCGTTCCGCCTGCGCCTGGCGGGACATGGCATCCTCCAGGTCCTGCGGGATGACAATGTCACGGATCTCGACCGAATTCACGGTGACACCCCAGGGCGTTGTACGCTCATCGATGATCTGCTGGAGTTCCTGGTCGATCACACTGCGGCCAACGAGAATATCTGCCAGCATCATGCGGCCGATAATGTCACGTAGTGCTGTCTGCGCAGCCCAGTCCACGGCGCCCCGATAGTTCTCCACTTCCAGTGCGGCTTTCTCCGCGTCCCAAACGACCCAGAACAATACCGCATCCACATCGACAGGAACAGTATCCTTGGTCAGTGTCTTCTGTGCCGCAAAAGGCGTCACCATGACACGATGATCGATCCATGATGCAAGTGTGTCAACAATTGGGATGATCCAGAACACACCCGGACCGCGCAACCCGTGGAACCTGCCCAGTCGCAGGATCACCGCCTTGTCCCATTGAGAGGCGACCTTGAGCGCGAATAAAACATATGTGCCCAACATTGTCATTCCAACGACGAACAATCCAATCCATAGATCAGATACACGGCCATCCATAAATACTGCGCCGAGCACTGCTATAGTCAGGAGGATGCCAAATATCGTCGCTGCAATGCCAGAGATGTGCTGGTCATTTTTCCCTTGCTTCTTCTGGGAGATGTTCCGCATAAACTTTGATTCCATTTCGACTTTCTCCTTGTTTCGATTCATTCGTTTTCAATTTCTTACGCTTCTTTTTGATCTGGCCCAACGCTGGCATTCCAAGCCTTGAGTTGATCCTTGACCATTCCGTTGATCTCATCCTTCGAAAATTCCAACCGCATTGCTTCGCTGATATATCGGTGGGTCAAGGCTTCCAATGATTCCCGCCGTAAGCGTTCCGTTACCTTCGGCGGCGGAATTTCGGTGATATATGTGCCACGTCCTTGCTGCGTTGAGATGATCCGTGCTTCATCCAAGATCCGATAGGCTCTTGCCACCGTATTGAAGTTGACGCGTAACTCTTCTGCAAGGGCGCGTACGGTTGGTAATTGATCTTCCGGTTTTAGCATGCCTCCCGCTACTTGCGCCTGTACCTGGTTCACGATCTGTGTGTAAATGGGCAAGCCCGAGCGGAAGTCGATCTGGAGCTTTAGTTTCTTATATGTCATAAATTGTATCTTTGTATCATTGAACTAATTGTATCATTGTCATAATTGTATTCTGATTCGTCGTTTTGTCAAGTCCCCAACCCGAAGCCTCGGTCATACTTTCAGTGTAATAATTGATTATGGAGCTACTATTAAACGTTTAATGGCCTTACCCAACCTTTTTATACCTTCATTGATCTCATCAGGTGCCTGAGCTACAAAATTGAGACGCAACCAGTTTCTGCCGCCCAACCCATCTGGGAAGAATCCGTTTCCCGGAGTGAACACCACTCCCTCTTCCCAAGCGAGGGGAAGCAGCTTTTCCGAAGACATGTTTCCAGGTAGTTGCAGCCAGATGAATAACCCGCCCTGAGGCGGATCGAGATGGACCTCCGCCGGTAGGTAACGCTGGATCGCTGATAGCATGGTGTCGCGACGTTTGCGGAAAATCTGGCAGGAACGACGCAAGTGAGCCTGATACCGTCCAACCGTGACATAAGCTTCTAAGGCGCGTTGAACCAAGGTCGAGGTTGCCAGATCGTTGACACGCTTGAAATTAACCAGATAGCCATAAACCGGGCCTTCGGCAACCAGAAAACCCACGCGCAAACCGGGCATGAGGATCTTCGAAAAAGTGTTGATATAGATGACGCGGCCTCCAGGGTCCATCGCTTTGAGAGCCGGTTGAGTACGACCTTCATACCGCAAATCTCCGACAAAATCATCTTCCAAGATGGGAATGTTATAGCGGTCTGCCAGGATAATCAGCTCACGGCGGCGCGGACTGCTCAGACAGGTGCCAGTCGGATTGTGAAAATTAGGAATGGTGTAGATGAGCTTTGGATGATGTTGCTGGAGCAGTTTCTCAAGTGCCGCAACTTGCATGCCCTGCCCGTCGACCGGAATCCCCACTACTTTAAAGTCGAGCGAGCGGAATAATTCCAGAGCACCTGGGTAAGTGGGACTTTCCACCAGAATGACGTCCCCGGGTTTTAGCATGAGCTGTGATATCAGGGATATGGCCTGTTGTGAACCGGCTGTAATAAGAACATTCTCGGACCGAGTTTGTATGCCCTGGCTGGCTAAAATGTGAGCGATGGTCTCACGAAGCTGCGCATGTCCATTAGGCTCTCCATAATCCAGTGCGGCAATTCCGTCGCGGCGCATGACAGTCTGTAGCACCTTACGGAAATCCTCGGCGGGAAAGAGATGAGCATCCCCGATGCCGCTTGCGAAGCTGATCGGATGAGGATGCCCGGCAGTCTTCTTGAACATCTCATCCGGAGGAGTGTTTTTGGTGGCCCTGCCCTGAAACTCTATATTTTGCTGCCAGAGAGGCCACGCAGCACCGGTGCCCTCTTTGGATAGTGTTAAGAGCGGATTGGGAGGCAGAACGTAGGTACCGCTTCCCATCCTGGAATAGATCAGTCCATCCGTCTCCAGTTCGGCGTAAGCGTTTTCTACAGTGATGCGATTGACGCCCAAGTCGCGAGCAAGCTGGCGGCTGGCAGGCAAACGAGTGTTGGCGCGCAGGCTGCCTGAAAGGATCCCCTTTCGTAAGTAAGTTTCGATTTGCTGGTAAAGGGGTATTGCACTCTGACGGTCCAGTGGTATGCGCATCTTGCACCTCCGAGAGCATTGGCTTGATAAATATATCATTTTTTCAACTACTTTAATAGAGCCAATTCGTTATTAATTGTGCTAATCCATTAAATTGGTCTACGAATTATTGGTGAATATTGGCTCTTAACTTATGCCACTTTTGTTCTAGAATTAGTTTTGAAAAGGAAAACATGTGTTCAAGTAGGCAAACGTCATTCTAGAAAGTGCAGGATAACGGTTCAAAACTACCGCGTTGCGTTGGTTTGTTTGGCAAAATAGCAGCGTGGTAAAATCTCTATCCAATTACGATCAGGAGAATTCTATGGAACGACAGACTGGTACCTTCGCAGTAAAGAAGGGTTTGGCACAAATGCTTAAAGGCGGCGTTATCATGGATGTGGTTACGCCTGAACATGCAAGGATTGCCGAAGATGCAGGCGCGTGTGCAGTGATGGCGCTTGAACGCGTCCCCGCGGACATTCGAGCGAATGGCGGCGTGGCGCGCATGTCTGACCCGGATCTTATCTTGAAGATCATGGACTCGGTCACCATACCTGTGATGGCAAAATGCCGCATTGGACATTTTGTCGAAGCGCAGATTCTGGAAGCGATCGGCGTGGATTACATCGACGAATCTGAAGTGCTTACGCCTGCTGACGAAGCAAATCATATTTTGAAGCACAATTTCAAAGTTCCGTTTGTGTGTGGATGCCGAAACCTGGGTGAAGCCCTGCGACGCGTCGGTGAAGGTGCGGCGATGATCCGCACGAAGGGCGAAGCAGGGACGGGCGACGTGGTGGAAGCGGTTCGTCATGCGCGCACGGTTCTTGGCGATATTCGCCGGCTGACTACAATGGCAGATGCAGAGTTGATGAGTTATGCCAAAGAGATCGGCGCGCCATATGAGCTCATCAGAGAGACGAAGGAACTTGGACGCATGCCCGTTGTCAATTTTGCGGCGGGTGGGGTCGCGACACCGGCGGATGCGGCATTGATGATGCAACTTGGCGTGGACGGCGTGTTTGTCGGTTCGGGTATCTTCAAGAGCGGTGATCCTGCCCGGCGCGCGGCCGCGATTGTCAAAGCTGTGACGCATTATCAGGATGCAAGCATTCTGGCTGACGTAAGCAAGGACCTTGGCGAGCCAATGGTGGGACGCAACATTTCACAGATGCCTGAGGCAGAGAAGATCGCGGGACGGGGTTGGTAGATTTGACCATGGACGATAGACCATAGACTAGACCACGGTCCGTTTATTGTCCATCGTCCACCGTCAATGGTCTACTATGAAGATTGGTGTACTCGCTCTCCAGGGCGATTTTGCTGAACATATCGCAATGTTGAAGCGCCTCGGTGTGGAAACAGCTGAGGTGCGTTTGCCTGAGCATCTTAAAGGCTTGGACGGTCTCATCATCCCGGGCGGAGAATCGACAACGATTGGCAAACTGGCAGTTGCTTATGGCTTGATGGAACCGTTGAAGCAATTTGGTCAGCGCCATGCCATCTGGGGAACCTGTGCGGGCGCGATCTTCCTCTCGAAAGACATCAGCCGCGACCAGCCTTTGCTTGGTCTTATGGATATCAAGGTTGAGCGCAATGCCTTTGGTCGCCAGGTCGATTCCTTTGAGGCGGACCTTGACGTACCAGAAGTAAAACAAGCGACGAATACCAAGGATGATTATCACGCATTCTTTATCCGCGCGCCGATCATTAAGTCGGTGCAGGGAGATGCAAAGGTGCTCGCTTCTGTTCCCGGCGGGAGAATTGTCGCCGTGCAACAGGGACATCTCCTCGCTACATCGTTTCATCCCGAACTCACGAACGATACGCGTTTCCACGAGTATTTCCTCTCACTGGCTGATTAATTCTATGTCGTTGTGAGCGGAAAGAAATTTCATTAGAATTTAAGATTGCAGTGTCTTTCAGGGCTGCAATGGCATATAATTTAAGCATGTCGATACGTCCTCTCGCCATTTTAGACCTGCCATACGTATACAGCTTCCGCGATCAAGCGTTTGGTTTGGATACTGCGCGCACATTGACGCGCGGGAATCCACTTGGCGCAGTGGGACTATTTGCATATGTTAATCCTGCGCGGCACATTTATTCAGCGATCGTAAATGGCAAGGGCGAACCCGTTTTTGGGGGAATTATTCATTCTCGTAATGAGACATTCGCGAAGTTACTTTATATCGCTCCATCATCACAGCTCGGCCATCCGGATTTGCCTGAATTGATCGAGAACTTATCTGTGCAGGCCGGGTCGTGGGGTGCGTTCCATGTGCTTGCAGAAGTGGATGAAAGAAGTGATGCCTTTGTGGCTCTGCGCAGAGCCGGATTTTCCGTGTATGCCTGGCAGAGGATGTGGGATGTCTCTGAAATAACGAAAGCAAGCCAGTCCTTTGATTGGATGCGTGTCAAGTCTGTGCATGTGCCGTCGGTGCAGAGTCTTTATTATCAGATTGTCCCGCCATTGTTGCAGCCCATTGAGCCACAGCCGAAGAGCGCGTTGGGTTGGATGTGCAATGAGGGGGTGAAATCTTACGTGAGCGCGACGCAAGGTGTATATGGAATTGTGCTCTTGCCCCTCATCCATCCTGAAGCGACTGACGTAAGTGCAAAGCTTGCCTCTTTGATCAGCAGCTTACCAGATCGAAGAAATCGTCCGGTGTATGTGTGTGTGCGGTCCTATCAGGCATGGCTCGAACCTGTGCTTGCAGATTTGGGCGCACATGGCGCGGACCGACAAGCCGTGATGGTCAAACATTTGGCACATTTGGTCAAGGATGAACAGACTGTCCCTGCTGTACCTACGGGTGTAAGTATCCAGCCGTCAAGGTTGAGCAGGGCGGATGAGAAAAAGTAGTTTAAAACCGCGAGACCTTATTGTCAAAGATCATCACAAGTTACCCGTTTTATATGTTCGTTTTTATAACATCTTTCCAACATTCGGGATCTCCCTTTTCTCGTATAATTGGAATATTCTGACAACAGGCAGGTATTCTGACATGGTCATTTATTCCTTCTAAATGTGTATGCCGCTGATTTTGGTAAGCTCAGGCGGCGCAAGTATGCAAGGGATTATCCCTTCTTGCTTCCCCACTTATTATCTACGAATCACTGATTAAATATGACTCAATTAAAAATAACTGACGATCTCGATGCTCTTCTTGATGTCCTTCCGCTTGATATCCGCCATGCGGTGGAGAGAGCGAATGATACTGAGAACCTGCTCGAGATCATTCTTGATTTAGGTCGTGTCCCAACTGCCCGTTTTGTGGACCATGAGATCAACCTGCGTGAAACTGAAGTGACGCGCGCTGAGATCGATTATGTGGATGAGCGCACGGGCGCATTCGACGCGGATAACCGTGCGGGCATCGAGCGTACGTTACATCGCATCTCTGCCATTCGCAACCGACGTGTTGCAGTGGTTGGACTTACCCTTCGTGTTGGACGTGCTGTCTATGGTACGGTCGATATCATTCAGGACATCATCGAATCGGGCAAGTCTGCCTTGATCCTCGGCCGCCCTGGCGTTGGCAAAACCACACTCCTGCGCGAAGCCGCGCGCATTCTCGCGGAAAATAAACGTGTGGTCATTGTGGATACGTCCAATGAAATTGGCGGCGATGGCGATGTGCCGCATCCTGCCGTAGGCAAGGCGCGTCGTATGCAGGTGCGCGAGCCCATGCTCCAGCATGAAGTGATGATCGAGGCGGTTGAGAATCACAACCCTGAAGTAATCGTCATCGACGAAATTGGGCGTGAAGCCGAGGCCGCCGCGGCCCGTACGATCGCTGAACGCGGCGTCCAACTCATCGGCACGGCACATGGCCAGACGCTTGATAACCTGCTCATCAACCCAACGTTGAGCGATCTCGTCGGAGGTATCGAAGCGGTTACCCTGTCAGATGAGGAGGCGCGTCGACGCGGCACCCAGAAAACGGTCCTCGAAAGACGGGCTCCACCCACATTCGATGTCCTTATTGAAATCATAAACCGCGATCGCTTCGCAGTCCATCTGGATATTATGGCTTCAGTGGATGCACTGCTGCGCGGTTTCCCGTTTCCGCCGGAAATTCGGACGCGTGATGAAAAAGGCAAGATCCGGATTGAGAAAGCCGCACCAGCTTCAACGTCAAGATTGGATGCGAAGGAGGCGAAAGCGCCTCGGCGCGGTCGTCAGCCAGCTGCAGTCTCCGAAGAGCCTACTCCGGTCTCCACGCGTCTGGAGCAGTCCAGCGCGACCCGTTTTGAACCATCCCGCGGGGTTTTGCAGGCTGTGAAGGTTTATCCGCACGGTGTGGCGCGCAATCGCCTACTGCAAGCCGCAAAGAGACTCGGTGTGCCGGCAGTGATCGTAAAGGATGTGGATGATGCCAACGCGCTGGTGACGTTGAAGACGTACTATCGTGACCGTCAGCAGACGATTGTGGATGCTGAACATCGCGGCATGCCGATTTATGTCCTGCGTGCCAACACGGTTTCACAAATGGAACAGTTCCTCAGTGACCTGTTCAATTTGTCTTCGCAGGATCAAGCCGTGTCATCTGATCTGAGCGATGTAAAGCAGCAAACCCAGCAGGCGATCTCAGCTGTGCTTAATGGCGAACGCTGGGTGGACCTGCCCCCGGGCCCATCATTGGTACGACGTTTGCAACATGAGATGGCGCGCAATGCAGAATTGGTGAGTCACTCGTATGGCAAAGAGCCAAGAAGACACGTAAGGATCTTTCGTGAATAGGGAATGGATATAAATTAGATGGGACAGGCTTTAAGCCTGTCCTTTTATGTTTTACCACCGACGCTGCATTGACCAGGCTGTGCTTTGCCTCGCTTGAGAACATCGGAATTTCCCGGTTTTCCCGCAGCAGGACCTTCCATCTTTTCGAAACAACAAGATCCGAAATAAGATCGGCCTCGACATGGCTTGCTTTTTCCTTAAATGCTGATCGAGTAAAGAGTTAATGTCGCATCCAAATCTGCATTATTTGATGGGGAAAATTTCCTGAGTGGTTACTGGCAGGTCTGAGAACCCTTCAAAGCTGATAGGCCAGCAACTGGTACCCCAAGTAAAATATACACGGAATTCCTCCAGGACATTTTACCTCCTTGGAACCAACCAGCGATTTTAGTACTGGAAAATTAAAGCTTATTGGAATAATAATAGAGCCGAGTTCAAACCATTGTAAGAATTTATGTAAAATGAAATCACAAGGTTCCAACTGATTCTTAAGGTTTACAATGATGTTTGTTACCATCGAAGCCACAGAAGGTATGGGCAAAATCTCATGAAACGTGTTCCCTGTATCTCCATCATCGTCGAAAACACGGAAGGCGAAATTTTGTTATTGTTGCGCGATAACAAATCAACAATTGTTTTTCCGAATCATTGGACTCTCGTGGGTGGGAAAGTGGAAGACGGGGAGACACTTGAAAGGGCTGCACACCGGGAACTCGAAGAAGAAACTGGTTTGAAAGCCAGCCTGTCATTTTGGAAGCGGTATGACAGGGAACATCCACTCTTTATTGTTGACCAGCATGTCTATACAGGAAGAGTGGACGTTTCACGAGAGCCGCTTGTTCTGGGAGAAGGCCAGGCTATTGAATTTTTCAAACCCTATGAGATCAAGCATTTGAAAATCGGCTATGGATTCAAAGCTCTTCTCAATGAATATTTTCTAAAACAAGATCGGTAGTTTCATGTTCATCACTCTCGAAGGTCCTGAAGGCTCTGGCAAGACTTCGCACATTCCTCATCTCGTGGAATATTTGCGCGAAAAGGGATACACCGTTTTTCCCACGCGCGAACCAGGCGGAACGTCGATTGGGGAGCAGATCCGTGAAGTGATCCATGATCTGAAGAACGTGGAAATGCATGCCCGCACAGAGACGCTGCTCTATCAAGCTGCGCGCGCCCAGATCGTGGAACAAGTCATCAAGTCGCGCTTGAATAACGGGGAAATCGTCATCTCAGACCGCTACTATGACTCGACGATCGCTTACCAGGGCTATGGGCATCAGCAGGACCTCGAGCAGGTGCGCGCGCTGGTGAAGTATGCGACAGGTGGGTTGGTTCCTGATCTGACTGTTTTGCTGGATGTCGATGTGGAAGAAGGCTTGAGGAGAAAGAAAAAAGATAATGAATGGAATCGACTGGATGCCTACACGGTCGAATTCCATCAACGCGTCCGCTCGGGATATGGGGAGATGGTGAAGCAGGAGCCGGATCGTTGGGTGGTGATCGATGCAGGTCGGAAGTGGGATGAGGTCCAGGCTGAGTTGAGAATGGTGATATTAGGACGGGTGAAAACGAGGTAGGTTTTTCAGCGTAGAGAGGTTCATACCCTTGTGTTATACTGACCCCGTCGTTACAGGGTCTGGTGATACTCTTCCGAGGTCGTCTCACACCTGATTTATCCATTGGCCCGCTTGCTGGCGGGGTTGTTGTTAGGAGAAAACATGGAATCGAAGTTGTATGTTGGAAATCTGTCGTACTCAACCACGGAAGATGATCTGCGGACGTTGTTCTTTCAGGCCGGCACTGTAGCGTCAGTCGCGCTGATCAAGGACCGTGATAGCGGCCAATCGAAGGGCTTCGCTTTTGTTGAAATGAGCAATCAGTCTGAAGCACAGAAAGCCATTACCATGTTCAACGGTTTCAACATGGGTGACCGTGAACTGAGGGTGAGTATGGCTCGTCCGCGCGAAGAACGCGGTGGCTTCATGAATCGTGGGAGCGGACATTCACGTCGTCCGGCCCAACGTGGCGGCAATAAACGGTATTAGTCTCTACAGCACTGAAAACGTATTCCTCTCCATCTCTGAGGTGGAGAGGACTTTTTATTTAATAAGGCTTTGCGTTACAATCAATTCATGACCGCTGACTCTCAAAAAGATATTCAATACCTCAAAGCGATCGGGCGCGTCTGTGCGGAAACTCTGCGCAAGATGATGGGACAGGTCCGGGCGGGGATGACGACGCGCGAGCTCGATGAAATCGGTCGCGTCTTTCTCGGAGTGGAAGGCGCGCGCTCTGCTCCCCAGATCACATACAATTATCCCGCCGCGACGTGTATCAGCGTATCGCCTGTCATTGCGCACGGGATCCCAAATGAACATGTTTTGCAGGAAGGTGAGTTGATCCATATTGACGTCTCAGCAGAACTAGACGGATATTATGCCGATACGGGCGCGTCGTTGGTCGTCTCGAAGCGCGAACGTAATTTGGAGAGGCTGTTGGATGCCACCAGCGCGACTCTTGCGAAGGCGCTTCATGCGGCGAGGGCAGGGAATCCGTTAAACGGGATCGGGCGAACGGTCCAGAATGAAGCGAGAAAGCGCGGCTATAACGTTATCCATGATCTGACGGGGCATGGCATCGGTCGCAAATTGCATGAGAGTCCAAAAGAAATCCTGAACTTCTATAACCCAAACGACCGACGCATTCTCAACGATGGTCTGGTCCTTGCCATCGAGCCATTTCTCACCACCGGTGTGGGACGCGTGATTGAAGAAAGGGATGGCTGGTCACTGCGTACGTCTGACCGCGCGATCGCCGCGCAGTTCGAGCATACGATTGTCGTGACAAAGAACGAGCCCATCATTCTCACATTGTAAATGCAACTCCACCTTTTTTCCACGCCGGGCGAAAACGACATCGGCCATATCATCGAAGCCAGCCGACCTTATCTCGACGATAGAGATGATCCAATTGTGGCATATATGCCCTTGGCATCGCTGTATGCAGAACGGTGGATGGAACTGAACGAAAAGTCTCTCAAGGGGCTGGCGCAGCTGGAAGTCATCAATGCCGAGCTGATGACGCAGAAAGAGATCGCAGACATTCTGCGTCGCGCCGCGCTGGTTTATGTTCCCGGTGGGAATACATTTCTTCTCAACCATCGCCTGCATCTCAGCGGCGTGATGCCTTATCTGCGCAAGAAGATTCAGTCCGGACTACCATTCATCGGATTCAGCGCGGGGATGATCTTATGCGGGCCAAATATCCTTACGGCAAAGGATATGAACACGGTGGAGACGCCTCATTTCCACGGGCTGAATTTGGTCCCGTTTAACTTCTTTGCCCATTACGCTGACGATGGGTTCGGGCAGTCTGTGCATGATGACTGGTTGGGAGATTATCATTTCTTTCACGAGAATCCTGTGATCATGTTGAGCGATGGTGCATACGTGAAACTGGATGGAAAGAAAATAACTCTCATGCGCGGCGCGGCGTGGATTTTACGCAAGGGGGCAGAAAAAGAAGAACTTGAGCAGGGAAAACTAATTACACCTTGAGGAGATGAAGTTATGACTGAAGAAGAATGGGTTCCCGGCAGCAAAGCCGAATTGATGTCTGCGATCAAACGCGAGTGGAAGCTGCTGATGGATGTCGTTGCAAAGCTTGAGTCCGCGAATAAGATGAATACGCCCGATGAAGGCGGCTGGTCACCGAAGGATAACCTCGCGCACCTCGCAGAGTGGATGAACACACTCATGGGCTATCATATGGATAGACGCTCTTCGCATGAGGTCATGGGCGTTCCGGAAGAAGTGACTAAAGGCTGGGACATGGAAGTCATCAACCCGGTTCTCTTCGAACGGAATAAAGACCGCTCGATTGAAGATGTAATGGATGAGTTGAAGCAGGTGTATGAGAAATTGGTGGCAAAGCTCGACACCATGTCATTTGATGAGCTATTGAAGCCGCGTCATGCAGATGACCCCGAGAGACGTCCCCTCCTGATGTGGGTGCTTGGCGATACCACTGAGCACTTCGCTGAACACCGCGAGACGATTGAGAAAATGTTATAGAGGCAAATTCGCGCTGAGCAGAGCCGCAGGCGCAGTCAAAGCGTTGTCTCTATGTGTTACTCATCATCTCCGTCGCCCGCGTTGCCTCCCAGATCGGGAATAGCCTTCTCGATATCTTCCGGGCTTTGACCCTTTTCGAGTCGGTCCACGACCTCATCGAACTCGGGCGGCAGGTCCTCTCCCATTTCCTTCCCCATCTTGCGCATCATCTGTCCCATCGCTTTGGGATCATCTTCGAGGCCTTCGAAGCCTGAGAAGTCGTCCGTCATGGACTCCATGCGCGTCTCCTCCGATTTGGCAATGCGGACTTTGGTCATGCGGCGGCGTACATTCTTGCTGCCGCAGTGCGCGCATTTGACGGTTTTCTTGCCATATTCAGCAAAGGTCAGGAACAGGTCGAAACGCTGGTTGCAGTTGTTGCAGATATAGTCATAGGTGGGCATATTGCTATTTTACTGCTTCTTCGTGAGACTTTGGCATTAGCTATTTCTTGGTGGACAGGATATCAAAAGACTGTTTGAGGCATAAAGGCAATACTTCGCAACGGAATCAAGTCAGGATGTGGAGAGAGGTGCGTAGCTCTACACCCGTGATAGCGCAAGTGATAAAATAACCACGTCATCCTATTCTCAACCGCAAAAGGAGAAAAATGGCAAAAGACTATCTCGGTGAAATGCTTGGGAAAAATGAGCGCATTCTGTTGAAAACCCGCCAGCACTGGTTCATTCTGTTTAGCAGCATTGCCCTCGAAATCCTATTGATCGTTCTCCTGATCGGAGCAGTGATTGTGCTGTCGCTGGCTAATGCCCTGGCAGCCATTGGCTTTGTCCTTGTACTCGTCCCACTGGCTGGGATGGTGCGTGATTTGCTCATCTGGTATAACCGCCAGTATATTGTCACCAACCGGCGTATCATACAAATCTCGGGTATCTTCAGCAAGGATGTGGTGGATTCATCCCTGGAAAAAGTGAACGACGTGAAGATGAGCCAGTCCTTCTTTGGCAGACTATTCGATTATGGCGACATCGAGATCCTGACCGCTAGTGAAACCGGCGCCGATGTCTTTAGAAGGATTGGGGAACCGGTGAAGTTCAAAACCGCCATGCTGAATGCCAAAGAGCGGCTTGGTTACGACGATGATGCGGGAGTGGAAGGCAGGGGCTCACGCGATATTCCAGCCCTGATCGCAGGGTTGGACGACCTGCGCAAGAAGGGGATCATCTCTGAAGAGGAATTTCAACAGAAAAAAGCAGAATTACTGGCAAAGATGTGAGTCCGTCATCAAACAGAGCGCTCGATGGTATGTTGTTTTTGTTATAACGAATCGGTTATACTTCGTTCGCTCATATGACAGACTACATTCGAAATTTCTGTATTATTGCCCATGTCGATCATGGCAAATCCACGCTCGCTGACCGCCTGTTGCAACTCACAGGCACAATCTCTGATCGTGATATGACCGCGCAGATGCTCGACACCATGGACCTCGAACGCGAAAAAGGTGTGACAATCAAGGCTTCTGCGGTGCGCATGTATTACACCGCCAAAGACAATCAAAGGTATGAGATCAACCTAATCGACACGCCCGGTCACGTGGACTTTGGTTACGAGGTCAGCCGCGCGCTCAAAGCTTGTGAAGGCGCGGTGCTGGTTGTGGATGCAACCCAAGGCATCGAAGCGCAGACGCTTGCTAATCTTTATCAGGCGCTCGATGCAGACCTGACGATCATTCCTGTCATCAACAAAATCGACCTACCCTCCGCGCACCCCGATGAAGTGGCTGAGGATATCGGCGCATTGCTGGGTGTTGATCCGCTCGATGTGATTCAAGTGTCTGCAAAAGAGGGTGTCAATGTGGAGCTGATCCTTGAAGCCATTGTCACGCGCGTCCCGCCGCCCAGAGACGCAGACCATGTGCCGCTGCGCGCCCTCATTTTCGATTCGCATTACGACGCGTATAAAGGTGTCATTGCGTACGTACGTATAATGGAAGGCTCGCTTAAAGCGACTGACATCCTGCGAATGTTTGCCACCAAAGTGGATATGCGTCCTGTAGAGATCGGTATCTTCGCGCCGGGCATGAAACCTGTTCAATCGCTGGGGTCGGGCGAAGTAGGTTACATTGCGACTGGATTTAAGACCGTCCACGAGTGCCGCGTCGGTGATACGATCACGCGCGCAGCGAATCCCGCCTTGGAGCCTCTGCCTGGATACCGTTACCCAAAGCCGATGGTCTTCGCCGGGATTTATCCCGTTGAAGCCGATGATTATAGCGACCTGCGCGAGGCGTTGGATAAACTTCAACTCAACGATGCCTCGCTGACATTCCAGCCCGAAACCTCCCAGGCACTGGGCTTCGGTTTCCGTGCGGGATTTCTTGGTCTCTTTCACATGGAGATCATCCAGGAACGCATCGAACGCGAGTATGATCTCGATGTGCTCTTCACAGCCCCGTCGGTGGAATACGAAGTGGTGATGATCGACGGCGAAACGATTCCTGTTGATTCGCCGGCAGAACTACCTGACGAGTCACAGGTTGTTGAGATCCGCGAACCGTGGATGAACATCGAGATCATTACACCAACGGATTACTACGGTCCTATCATGGATCTGGTTACGAAGCGCCGCGGCATTTTCAAACAACAGGAATATCCTGCGCCGCATCGCGTGCAACTCGATTATGAAATCCCGCTCTCTGAAATCATCATTAATTTCTTCGATGACCTAAAGTCACGCACCAAGGGTTATGCTTCGCTTGATTATCAGTTCCTGGAATACCGCCCGGATGAGTTGCAGAAACTGGAGATCCTTGTCAACGGCGAACCTGTGGATGCGCTTGCGACCATCGTCCACCAGAAGGACGCGTTCCACAAAGGTCAACGCCTGATCACCAAGCTGAAGGAACTGATCCCGCGTCAACTGTACGACGTCGCCATCCAGGCCGCGGCAGGTGGACGCGTGATCTCGCGTGCGAATGTCAAAGCCACGCGCAAAGATGTGCTGGCAAAATGCTATGGCGGCGATATCACGCGCAAGAAGAAATTGCTGGAGAAACAAAAGAAGGGTAAGAAACGATTGAAAATGGTTGGGAATGTGGAAATCCCACAGGACGCGTTCATGGCTGTCTTGAAATTAGACGAGGAATAAATCTTAAACACAAAGGACACGAAGCGCACAAAGAAAATCTAAGGAAAGGTTAATTGATCATCAGCGCAATAACCTTAAGTACTCCTGGTGTCCTTCGTGGTAGAGATATTATGAAAGATATAAAACGCTGGCTGCCGGGCGCAGTCATCAGCATTGGTTTTATTGCGGCAATCCTGTATTTTGTCGATCTGCGCGCCATGCTGGAAGCCATCCGTAACGCGAATTATGGTCTGCTGGGGATTGCCTTCGTGATCGGTTTTCTCTGGATGGCAGGGCGGGCAGTGGTTTGGAGGACGCTTCTGCGCAACCGTCCATCCTATGGCGATGTCTTTTGGACGATCGGTGAGGGTTACCTCCTAAACAACTTCCTCCCCTTCAGGCTGGGAGAGATCGGGCGTGCCTTTTTGCTCAGCCGCAAAACGAATATGCAGTTCATGGAGATACTTCCGACCATCGTCATTGAACGCGCCGTGGACCTTGGCTTTTCCGCCGCGATCTTTTTGGCTGCACTGCCTTTCGTTGTAGGTGCCGAGGGCTCCGAGCGCATTGGCATCGTCGTAGGCATTGTCGTGATCCTGGGGCTTGCGCTTCTTTATCTTCTGGCTCGTTCCAACCAGTGGGCTTTAGATCTCTTTCATAGATTAAGCGCACGCTGGCCTACTCTGCAGCGCACCGGCGGAAATTTCCTTGGATCCTTTTTTATGGGCTTGGGCGTGTTGAAGGATGGCTGGTTGTTCTTCCGCTTTCTTTTTTGGATGACGCTCAACTGGGGCACTGCAATCATCTCCTATTATTTTATCATCCGCGCATTCTTCCCGCAGGCACAGATGGTCTGGGGCATGTTCGGGTTGGGCGCGGCAGCATTCGGCGGCGCGATTCCTTCCTTACCGGGAGCTGTTGGCACCTTCGAAGGAGCCTTTGGCGGAGCCATCACACTGCTGACGGGCGACGAATCCACAGCCCTGGCAGTTGCATTGACAGGTCGCTTCTACAATTACTTCAATAGCGCCGTGGTGGGCGGCATCGGTCTTTTGCGCGAAGGTCAAACATTGTCCGGGGTGTATGAGCAATTAAAGAATTTTAGAGCCAAGACAAGTGAGGAAATGAATAAATAAGTCATGTTCCCGCTGTACGATACCGTTCGTTCCCGAACGTTCCCACTCATTAACCTGACATTGATCGCTGCAAATATACTGGCTTTCCTGTATGAATTGCGAATGGATCCGGCAGCGCTCAAGGAATTCATTTTCACCTGGGGGTTAATCCCTGCACATTTCTTGAGCGATCCATCCACTACATGGACAACTCTCTTTTCCTCCATGTTCCTGCATGGAGGCTGGTTTCATATTATCAACAACATGTGGGTGCTGTTTATCTTTGGCGATAACGTGGAAGCCGGGATGGGCAAAATTCGTTATCTTATCTTTTATTTGCTGGGTGGTGTGGCGGCAGGACTTCTGCAAACTTATGTCCTGCCATTCAGCTCCGTTCCGATGATCGGAGCAAGCGGTGCGGTGGCAGGTGTGTTGGGTGCGTATTTGATCCTGTTCCCATATTCGCGCATTGCCAGCCTGGTGCCCATCCTTTTTATCTTTACCATTGTGGAAATCCCTGCTGTTCTTTTTCTCGTCTTCTGGTTTGTATCGCAGTTGTATTCCGGCTGGTTCGCGATCCAGGGAGGCGGTGAGAGCGGAATTGCCTGGTGGGCGCATATTGGCGGATTTATATTCGGCTTAATCATGGTATTCTTCTTTCGAAATAGGTCGACTTATCAATTTGGGAATAGGAGAGATTATGGCTCGTAATCATTTCATCACAGGCGGCGCCGGATTTATCGGATCGAACTACGTCCACAGGCTGGTCCAGCGGGGCGATAAAGTGACCGTCTACGATAACCTGTCGCGCGCGGGTGCGCCGCGCAACATCGCCTGGCTGGAGGAAACGTTCGGGAAGGACGCGTTCACGCTGATCGTCGGCGATCTGCGGGACGACAAACTTTTAACGGAATCGGCCAAAGATGCGGATGTGATCGTCCATTTGGCGGGACAGGTTGCCGTCACGACCTCTGTCATGAACCCGAGGGATGATTTCGAAGCCAACGCGCTGGGAACGTTCAACGCGCTGGAAGCCGCGCGCGTATCGGAGAAGGATCCGATCTTCATTTATTCCTCCACCAATAAAGTGTATGGCGGCATGGACGACGTTGAAATCATGGAAGAAGCCACGCGCTGGCGATACAAGGATTTGGTACACGGAGCCTCCGAAACACAACCGCTCGATTTCCATTCGCCCTATGGCTGTTCCAAAGGGACAGGCGATCAATACGTTCGCGATTACGCGCGCATTTATGGCCTGCGGTCAGTCGTCTTCCGTCAAAGTTGTATCTATGGACCCCGTCAGTTCGGCGTGGAGGACCAGGGCTGGCTGGCATGGATGATGATCGCGACAGTGACGGGAAAGCAGATCACGGTCTATGGCGATGGAAAACAGGTGCGCGATGTGCTGCACGTGAATGATCTGTTAAATGCCTACGACGCCGCGATCGAAAAGATAGATCGCGCCAAAGGTGAGGTATACAACATGGGTGGTGGACCAAGTAATGTGCTGGCGGTGTGGGCTGAGTTCGGTCCGATCCTCGAAAGGCTGCACGGGACGAAAATCGAGGTCGCGCAGGCGGATTGGCGTCCCGGTGACCAACGCGTTTTTTATGCGGATTTCAGAAAAGCCAAAAGGGAATTGGGCTGGGAGCCAAAGATTGATCTGGAAGAAGGCATGGAAATGTTGTTCGAGTGGGTCAAGGCGAACAAGGATTTGTTCTAACGCCTTTTATAAAACAAGGATAATACCAGCGCGCCCAATAGGCCCACAAACAAATCCACGATAGTATCTTCAAGTCCGCGCACCATTTCAGTGCTGAAGAAGAAATCCAGGATATTTTCGTAAAATTCCCACAGGATCGTGGTTGTCCCTGCGGAGGTGAATGCCAGAAGGACCTGGATCGGAAAGGGGATCTCTCCCACAAGTTTCTGCGAATGCCTGATCGCGACGCGATAGAAATACGTGATGGCCATTCCACCCAGACAATGAGTTGGGATATCCAATGTGGGAAACAATTTGAAGAGCTGAAAAGCAAGTCCCAATAAATAAAACCCAAGGACACTGAGAGGCGCCCAGGCGGCCTCGCGCAAAGTTGCAAAAATCCAATCAACCAATTCTTGTCTCTTTATCATGAATAGCCTCGGTTGGATGATTGTATCAATTTAATGCTCGCCTAAACCATTAAGTTATAATCTTTTCGCTCACGCTCTGCAGGACGCCAAACCCAAAGGAGCAAGTGGGAACATCCAGATGAAAATTCTCACAGTCCTAACCTACTATCGTCCCCATACCTCGGGGCTCACGATCTATGCCGAGCGGCTTGCACGCGCGTTCGCCAGACGCGGGCATCAGGTCACGGTGATGACTACACAGTATGACCCGTCCCTGCTGTTGGAAGAGACTCTGGATGGTGTGAAGATCATCCGCGTGCCGGTGGCGGCGCGTATCAGCAAAGGTGTCATTGCGCCCACGTTCGGTCTCGTTGCCACAAAACTCGTGGCGCAGCATGATGTTGTCCAGATGCACCTGCCGCAGTTCGACGCGCCCGGCGTGGCGTTCCGCGGCCGCCTTTTCAGAAAGCCGGCGGTGCTGACCTATCACTGCGACCTGTTACTGCCGCCCGGATTCTTTAACCGATTCGTCAACGGGGTGGTGGATTTCCAGAACAATATGGCTGGTATGTTGTCGAATCATATCGTGACATACACCCAGGATTATGCGGACAATTCTCCCTATCTCTCGCGCTACGCCTCAAAACTGACACCGATCCTGCCGCCGGTCGAACTGCCGGATCCACTCCCTGGCGCGGTCGAAGCGTTCGCAGAAGAGCATCATGTGAAACAGCGGCGCCCCGTGATTGGCATGGCGGCGCGCTTTGCTGCCGAAAAGGGAGTGGAAGTTTTGCTGGATGCCATGCCGATGATCCTAAAGAAATATCCGAAGGCTCAGGTTTTATTTGCAGGGACGTATCAAAACGTCATGGGCGAGCAAGCCTATTCGGACCGGCTCATGCCGCGCATCCGTGAATATGAGATCGCAGGTCACTGGACATTTCTCGGCAACCTTGATCCGGTTGAGATCGCAGCGTTCTATCCCAACCTGGATGTGTTGACTGTTCCCTCTCTGAACTCAACCGAAGCCTTCGGGCTGGTGCAGATCGAAGGGATGATGAACGGCGTGCCGTGCGTCCCATCTGCGCTGCCAGGAGTGCGACAGCCCGTGATGATGCACGGCATGGGACGCGTTGCTCGCATTGGCGATTCGGCTGATTTAGCGGAATCCATTCTCG
>DATKED010000271.1:0-4974 GCA_035512375.1 Anaerolineales bacterium | reverse complement strand
TGACCTGCTGGCCCACGCCTACCTACCTATGATGCCAGACGAAATGGGTCACAGCCTTCTGCAAGCCTATCTGCCTGATTTCTGCGAAGCAGTGGATCTTGTCATCTCTCCGTCGGCAGGCATGGCAAAAATCATGCGCGAACTTGAAGTCAAAAGCCACATTGAGGTCATCCCCAACGGAGTGGATCTGCGCAAGTTCCATGAGGCAAAACCGTTCCCGCGCTCGAAATTTGGTTTTACAGATCAGGATCTCCTGCTGGTTTATGCGGGCAGGATCGCACCCGAAAAAAATATCAACTTCCTGTTACAGTCTTTTGCCGGTATCGCGCAGCTGATCCCCAATCTCTATCTGCTGATCGTAGGCGGCGGGAAGAAGCAATTCGAGGAGGAACTCCAGGAGTCGATCGCGCAGCTCGGCATTGCCAGCCATGTCCGTAGCACCGGCATGAGTTCTTACGACGATATTCCCTCCTACCTGTCCATGTGTGATATTTTCGTCACCACATCGGTCACGGAAACGTTTGGGATGTCCACGGTCGAAGCGATGGGCGCGGGCTTGCCGATCATGGGAGTGCATTCTCCCGGAACGAGCGACATTGTCGAAGATGGGAAAACGGGATTCCTCTCCACGGAAGATATAGCTGCCTTCACCGCCAAACTGACGTATCTGTGCCTGCACCCGGGCCTGCGTAAGGAAATGGGACTCGCCGCGTACGAAGCCTCGAAACAATACGACATCGAGCGCACGACGAATATGCTGCTCGGACACTATACCCGCCTCACGCAAAACACACGACCCCTCAGAAGAAGCCTCGATGAACGGCTGATGTCCGTTCTGGAGGAGTTCATGAAATGACCAAACACAACCAGCGCATCGGCAAATGGGGCGAAGACGCGGTCGCCGCCTATCTTGCTGGACGCGGCTTCGAGATCCTCACCCGCAACGCGCGGACGCCTTATGGGGAGATCGATATCATCACAAAACAGGGTGACGTCACGATTTTCGTCGAAGTGAAGACACTAAGAGCAAGCAGGAACTTCTTCCCTGAACAGAATGTCACTGCACGAAAGCAGGCCCATATGCTCGCCTGCGCCGAACATTACGCAATGGAGAATGCAATCGATCACTGGCAGATCGATGTGATTGCAGTGGAAGGAAAAGTGGGATTGGAACCAAAGATCACACATTTTGAGAATGCCATCTAACAAACCACCGCTCATCCTCATTGTCGGACCCACCGCCGTCGGCAAGACGGAGCTTGCTATTCAACTCGCAGAACGTCTCAACGGCGAGATCGTCTCGGCAGATTCGCGTCTCTTCTATCGCGACATGGATATCGGAACCGCCAAACCCACACCGGAAGAACAGGTGCGCGTGCCACATCACTTAATCGATATAGCTGATCCCGATGAAACATTGAGCCTGGCTATCTTCCAACAGAAAGCGCGTGATGCGATTGCTGCTATTCATACACGCAATAAAATTCCGTTTTTGGTTGGAGGTACAGGACAATACATTCGCGCTGTGACTGAGGGATGGACTCCACCGGAGGTAGAACCGGATGAAAGGTTAAGGGAGGAATTGGAAAGAATGAAAGAGGAAAGAGGAGTCGATTGGCTATACGAAAATCTTAAGAGGCTTGATCCAGTCGCTGCCGAGAAAATTGACGCGCGCAATTATCGCAGGACGATCCGCGCGCTGGAAGTCATCATGACAACGGGCAAACGATTCTCCGAGCAGCGCGGACAGAGTGAATCGCCTTATCACCTCATCACGATTGGGCTGACGCGACCGCGCGTCAATCTATATGAACGCGTCGATCAACGCATTGACATGATGTTCGCAAGTAGATTTCTGAATGAAGTAAAAAGCTTATTGGCAAAGGGTTATTCCCCCTCCCTGCCGACGATGTCCGCGATCGGGTACCGGGAGTGCATCCGGGTCGTCAACGGTGAGTTAAACGAGGAGCAGGCAAAGGCCGAGATCCGACGCGCCACACGAGTCTTTGTCCGCAGGCAGGCGAACTGGTTCAAGGAGTCTGATCCAAACATTAAGTGGTTTAAAGTTGAGCAGGGGGTTGCTGATAAGATCGAGTCCTATATTCGTGCTGCCGCCGCGGACGGCAACTGGAGCAATTCACTGTGAAATAAAACACAACCAGCGGTTGGTTGACTTTTGATTCTTCCTTGTATATACTGATGATAACCAATAAAGAGGAGGCATCATGAACGAGCGTCCGTGGCTGGCTCATTACGACAAAGGGGTTCCCCAAACAATCGAATATCCAGAAGCGCCATTATTTTATTTTTTGGAGGAAGCGGCGCGAATATATCCTGACCGCGCCTGTACAATTTTCAAAGGTGCGGTCATTTCTTATAAGGAGATGAACGCGCTCACCGATCACATGGCAGCCGCGCTGGTGGAGATGGGCGTGAAGAAAGGCGATCGGGTGGGAATTTTTATGCCGAACACGCCGCAGTTCGTCATTGCATATTTTGGCATCCTCAAAGCCGGTGGCGTGGTGGTAGCGGTCAACCCGACTTACCCGCCGGATGAGGTTCTTACCCCTGTCAATGATGCAAATATCGAGATCATGTTCACGCTGACGCGCTTCTATAATATCTTGAAGGCGGTACGCGAACGCTCCAAACTCAAGAAGATCATTGTCTCAAATATCAAAGAGGCACTGCCGCCAATTATGGGTATTTTATTTACTTTATTGAAAGAGAAAAAAGAGGGTCATCACGTTGAAGCACTGGCAGACGGCGATGTATGGATGAAAGACCTGCTCAAGAAACATGAAAATTCGCCCAAGCCGAACGTCCAAGTTTCTGCGGACGATACGGCGTTATTCCAATATTCCGGCGGGACAACAGGTGTTCCCAAGGGCGCCGTTGCCATGCACCGCAATGTGGTGGCGAACACAATGCAGATGAGAGCCTGGTTTGTAAATTCTGAAGATGGCAAAGAGATTTACCTGATGGGAATCCCGCTCTTCCACGTCTACGGGATGGTGGCAGGGATGAGCGTGGCGATGGCGATGGGCGCAAGCATGGTGATGGTACCGAACGCGCGCGACCTGAAGGATGTCCTCGAAAATATCAGCAAATACAAGGCGACGATTTTCCCGGGTGTGCCACTGCTTTACAATGCCATCAACAACCATCCCGACGTAAAAGCCGGGAAGTACGATCTCTCCTCGATCAAGGCATGTATTTCCGGTTCTGCGCCGCTCATGCGTGAGACGAAGGAACAGTTCGAGAAACTGACCGGCGGCAAAGTATTCGAGGGCTATGGTCTTTCGGAGGCGCCGACCGCGACGCACTGCAATCCCCTCCTGGGCGTGAACAAGACTGGATCGATTGGCATGCCACTTCCGAACGTGGAAGTAAAGATCATCAGCCTGGACGACGGTGAGACAGAGATGACACAGGGCGAAATTGGCGAGATCGCCCTCCATGGTCCGCAGGTGATGAAAGGCTATCACAACATGCCCACCGAAACAGCCAACACCCTGCGCGAGATGAAAGATGGCAAAATCTGGCTGTTCACCGGCGACATCGCCCGCATGGACGAGGATGGCTACTTTTATATCGTTGACCGCAAGAAGGAACTGATCAAACCGGGCGGTTTCCAGGTATGGCCGCGTGAAGTGGAGGAAGCCATTTCGTCACATCCCAAAGTGCTGGAAGTTGGCGTCGGCGGCATCCCGGACCCAAATCGCGGTGAGACAGTCAAGGCCTGGATCGTGGTAAAGCCCGGGGAAACGCTCACGGTGGAAGAACTCAAGGCGTATTGCAAGGAACATCTTGCGCCCTATAAAGTCCCTTCCCATTACGAGTTCAGAAACGAATTGCCGAAGACGACCGTTGGGAAAATTTTGAGACGTGAGTTGGTGAGGCAACACAAGGAAGGTGCGCCACAGTAAGTAAACAGGTACACAAGTGGACAAGTAAAAAGAAAAGAGAGCCATCCGATATCCGATTTGGATGGCTCTCTTCAAATACCTTTGTGCTACGCCCCCATGCCAATGACCTGGGGAGTGCCGCTCTTCTTGGGATAGGGTGGCGGGAAGATGGATTCAAACTCCTCGCGCGAGAGTGTTTCCACTTCGAGCAATTTTTGTGCAACTGCATCCAGCCGGTCACGATATTTGGTCAGAAGTTTTTTGGTCAGCTTGTAGGAATCGTCCACCAACCGGCGGACTTCCGAGTCGATCTTCTCTGCAATGGCTTCAGAATAATCGCGCTGTTCAGAGATCTCACGTCCGAGGAAGATCAATTCCTCTTTTTGACCGTAGGTCATCAAGCCCATTTCGTTGGACATACCCATACGAGTGACCATCATGCGCGCCACCTGCGTGACACGCTCAATGTCATTCGACGCCCCGGAAGTGATGTCATCGAAAACGAGCTCTTCGGCGACGCGCCCACCCAGCAAGCCAGCCAGCGAAGCGATCATTTTCTTACGGGAAGTCAGGATGCGATCATCCTCCGGACGGTACCAGGTGAGTCCACCCGCCTGGCCACGTCCGACAATCGTGATCTTTTGAACGGGGTCCGCCTCGGGAATGGCATTCATCACCACCGCGTGACCCGCTTCATGATAGGCAATGATGCGCTTCTCTTCATCCGAGATCAAACGGGACTTTCGCTCGGGTCCCATCACGACGCGCTCAATTGCCTCTTCAAGGTCGATTTGACCGATGGCTTTTTTGTTACGCCGAGCTGCGAGGATCGCGCCTTCATTAACCAGGTTTTCCAGATCCGCACCCACGAAGCCGGGCGTGCCGCGTGCCAGGGAAGCAAGATCAACACTGGGATCCAATGGCTTGCCTTTCACATGAACTTTGAGAATCGCCTCGCGTCCCTTCATATCAGGGCGATCCAGCGTGACGCGCCGGTCGAAACGGCCGGGGCGCAGGAGCGCCGGATCGAGAATATCGGGACGGTTCGTGGCAGCGATAATGATGA
>DATKED010000270.1:0-4360 GCA_035512375.1 Anaerolineales bacterium | reverse complement strand
ATATGGCATAACTATCATCGAACTGACACCCCAAAATTAATAACTGGCGTGGGGCGGGTTGCCAACCCGTCATATGTTAACAATCTCATAAAGGTCAGGCTGAAAGCCTGCCATGCCTGTTTCAAAACGTACAAAGGAAACACATGGAAGATTTTATTTTTGGAACACTGTCCACAGACGAGTCGCGCATTGCACATCTGGCCAACACCCGCGGCGGAATTACTCACGCCCATCAACGCTCGCCGCGCGACCCGCTGCCTGATCAAGCCATCCACATCGATCTGACGGTTGGTCCTTCCTATCCTTTCCACCGGGCATGGGTCTATTGGACAAACGACGGCAGTGACCCCGATGGGCAAAATGGGATTGCGAGGAATGGTTATGTAACTTCCCTGGAACCTATAAATTCCGAATGGGATACATTTCTCTGGGGATATGTGCGCCGACTTCGGTGCGTGATCCCGGGTCAACGTGCAGGGACAGTTGTGCGATATCGCGTCAGTGCCGGCGGCAACGGGGAGGAAATGCTGGCAGACAACGGCACATACTACGCGTTCTATGTGGATGACGATCCACCTCCCGTGTGGGCGCAGGATGCCATCCTCTATCAAATCTTTGCCGATCGTTTTTTTAGCCCGGCAAGTGATTTCCCAACCGTGGAGGCAAAACCCTCGCTAAAATCGAATGGCACGCTACGCGGCATGATTGAAAAGCTCGATTACATTTCTGAACTGGGCGCAAATTGCCTGTGGCTCACGCCCATCTTCCCGTCACCGAGTTATCATGGTTACGACGCGACCAGTTTTTTCGAGATCAATCCACGTTTGGGGACAAAGGAAGATTTCAAGGAACTAATCGAGCAGGCACATGCACGCGGCATCCGTATCCTGATGGATTTCGTGCCTAATCACTGGTCGAGCCAGCATCCGAGCTTTATCGAAGCCACCCAGGATCGCGACAGTCCATATTTCCAGTGGTATACCTTCGAGAATTGGCCCGACCAATATAAATGTTTCTTCACTTCAAGAGGTCTGCCGCAGATCAACCTGCGTTACGCGCCCGCGCGCCGGCACGTTCTCGACGCCGCAAAATACTGGCTGGATTTTGGCGTGGATGGCTATCGCGTGGACTATTGCATCGGCCCTACGCCCGATTTCTACGCGGACTTCCGCCGCGTCACACGCGCATCCAAGCCTGATTCGTGGACTTTTGGCGAAGCCGTGGACCCGCCCGCTTCCCAGCTTACCTTCGAAGGCGGCATGGACGGCGCGCTGGATTTCATGCTCCTGGAAGCAATGCGCAATACATTTGCGTTCTGCAAGTGGAATGCAAAACAATTCGCAGAATTTTTAGAGAGGCACGAGGCCTACTTCCCTGCCACTTTCACACGTCCTTCGTTCCTCGACAACCATGACATGAACCGGTTCCTCTGGGTGGCACGCGGCGATATCCGCAAACTGAAACTGGCTGCACTTTGTCAATTCACACTGATCGGCGCGCCTGTCATTTATTATGGAACGGAAGTCGGTCTGTCCCAACGAAACGGCGTGATGCAAAACGGGCGCGCCATCCACGAGGAGGCGCGCCTGCCGATGATCTGGGGAGAAGAACAAGACCGCGACCTCTTCGTTTTTTACAAGGATCTGGTTGCCTTACGCAAAACGCAATCAGCGCTGCGCCGTAGGATCCGCACCAACATTTACGTGGATGACAAAGTTATGGCATATCGTCGAAGTAACGGTGAGGAAAGTCTGGTCGCTGTGTTGAACGTCTCGGAACAGGAAGCGGTCATCGAGCTGGAGTTCACGGAATCCACTCCAGTCTTCGCGACAAGCCCGGAGTGCGACATGCAAGCTGCGGACGGAGAGAAGCGGCTCGTCCTCCCGCCCTTCAGCGGGATGGTCCTACAATGAACATGATCGGCGCGCTCGAACGGCACGAAACGTTTCCGTCCAGGTTCGTCCTGCCGCGTCACGTGGATGTGTGGTGCCCGCCCGGTTATTTTGAAAATACTTCAGAGTCTTATCCTGTTATTTATATGAATGACGGACAAAATATATACGACTCTGCGGCTGCGTTTGGCGGCTCGGGCTGGGAGATCCATAAAGCCATTTCAGGTCTAATGGATGTTAAGGAGATCCGCGGTGCAATCGTTGTAGGTATCTGGAACACAGATATCCGCTGGCGCGAGTACATGCCCCAAAAACCGTATTGGTCCCTGGCGCTACGCAGGCATCATGAAGCCTTCATCAACAGGTCAGGCGGGGAACCGGTTTCAGATGCTTATCTCCAATTTCTCGTTGAGGAAATGAAACCGTTTATCGATTCAAACTATCGGACCTTCCCTGACCAAGCCAATACCTTTGTAATGGGCTCGAGCATGGGCGGATTGATCTCTTTGTACGCGGTCAGCGAATATCCGAACGTGTTCGGCGGCGCGGGTTGCCTTTCCACCAATTGGCCCGCAGGCGAGCATGCGCTTGTGAGCGAAATGGCAAAAAACCTGCCAGACCCGGATACGCACAAATTGTATTTTGACTACGGAACGGAAGGGCTGGACGCGTTGTATGGACCTTATCAAAAACAGATGGATGAATATCTGCGCAGCACCGGATATATGGAAAACAGGAACTGGATGACGATTAAATTCGCAGGCGCCGATCATTCCGAAACTGCCTGGCGGGCGCGCGTGAAAATTCCATTGTCGTTTTTACTTGCCTGAATGAAATGAAGTAGAATCGTAACTAATGTAGGACAAGCTCCGTCTTGTCCTACATCTATCTTATACTGAGGTTCATCAATGACAACACCAGACTGGGTACAGGACGCAATTTTTTATCAAATCTTTCCAGACCGTTTTGCAAAAAGTGAACGTAATCCTGCAGGGGACCTGCCGTTCGAGCCATGGGATTCCCCTCCCACCGTGCACGGTTTCAAGGGCGGCGACTTATATGGGATCGCTGAAAAATTAGATTACCTGAAGGATTTGGGGATCACAGCTCTTTATCTCAACCCGATTTTTTCGTCAGCTTCCAATCATCGTTACCATGCGTTCGACTATTACACCGTTGACCCTTTGCTGGGTGGCAACCAGGCGTTCATGGAGTTGCTGGAAAAAGCGCACAAGAAGGATATCCGCATCGTACTTGACGGCGTGTTCAACCACGCCTCGCGCGGCTTCTGGCAGTTCCATCACGTGCTCGAGTGTGGGGACGGCTCGCCCTATAAGGAGTGGTTCTATTTCGATCCCGACCGCCTGAAAGGAAAAAAACACTGGGGCGCCTATCCTTCTGCACACGAAGTGAGAGCACTGCAGCACGAAGACAGCCTGACCGCGATCGGCTATCGCGGCTGGTGGAACCTGCCTGCCCTGCCGAAGTTCAATACCAGCATACCTGCCGTGCGTGAATTCCTGTTCGGGGTTGCCGAGCACTGGGTCCGGCAGGGAATCGATGGCTGGCGGTTGGACGTCCCGACCGAGATCGATGATGACGCGTTCTGGCAGGAATTTCGCCGCCGCGTGCGCGCCATCAACCCCGAAGCCTATATTGTCGGCGAGATCTGGCACGAGTCACAGCGCTGGCTGCAGGGTGATCAGTTCGACGCGATCATGAATTACGATGTGACAAAACTGATGCTGGGATTATTCCCCGGCAAACATCTCGATCTGCGGGTGCTGCATCAACAATCCAACTATCATGGTGTTCGCCATGCCATTGGTGCCCATGAATTCGCGAACCGCATCGATCACAATCTCCAACTCTATAGGCCCGACATCACGTACGCCCAATTGAACTTGCTCGATAGTCACGATACGCCGCGCTTCCTCTCCTGCGCCGGCGGAGACAAGGACGCGCTGAAACTGGCGTGGCTGTTTATGTTCGCTTATCCGGGTGCGCCGTGCCTCTATTACGGCGACGAGATCGGGTTGGATGGGGAACATGACCCGGGCTGCCGTAAATCCTTCCCCTGGGAGGATGGCAAATGGGATAGGAATTTACTCTCGTATGTAAAAGAGATCATTGCATTGCGTACACAGAATCCGGCGCTAAGGCGCGGCGACTTCAAGCGGTTGTGGTCAGTTAATGGCACGTACGCGTTCTCACGTTCGCTGGATGGGGAAACATTCGTCATTGGGTTGAACGTGTCAGATTCTCATCAAGAGGCGGAGGTAACCTGTGAAGCAAAGGAAAATCCCAAAGTGGTGTTCGGGAATGCGTCTGATATCACCGTCAGCGACGGGCGTTTGAAATTCATGATCCCTGCGAGAAGCGGCGTGGTGCTGAAATAGTCCGGTCAATGGGACGAGAAACCTCTCGTCCCATTTCTTTTCCGGTCAGAACGAAATTAGGTAAAGCGG
>DATKED010000269.1:0-4975 GCA_035512375.1 Anaerolineales bacterium | reverse complement strand
TGAGACAAGTATTATCCCTGCCAAATCAAATACCTTCACAAGACTGATATATGTTGTCTGACTGTCTTTATAATTAAGGTTGCTTTCGTTGAAAGTCCACAACCTTCTCTACCCAAAAGGAGTTGTTATGAAATCTCAAATAAATTCGTCTCAACCTGATACCCTAGGGGATTTATTGCTGATCGATGGACCTCGTATTTCAGGCTTTTTGAAGAAGACCGTTATTGGACTCTGGGGATTCATTACCATCCTTAGCCTGTTCTCGTTCATTTTCAGTGTCTACAGTTTGAATCTATGGGATCGTTTATCAGCCGCCGAGTTACCCCGTTACTTTTCAGATATGACCCCTGAAACTGTCCAGTTTCTTGCGGAGTGGAAAAATACGATCCTGCAGACGGGCTTATCGTTATCCGGATATGCTCTAATTTTTACAGTATCGCGCGTGATTTGCGCAGTAACACTGTTTATTGTCGGGTTCATGCTCATCCGCCGGTACAGTGATCATTTAATGGCTGTGCTCATGGCAATCCTTCTCTCTGTGTTTGCCGCGGCGGGCATGTGGAACAACCCCCTTTTTAGCTGGGGCGTTGCCCTTGCACCCTGGTTGAACTATCCAGTCCAATTCCTTGCGTGGTTGACGTGGTGTGGGGCGATTGTGATTTACACGTTTCCGGATGGGAAATTTGCACCCCGCTGGACACTATGGCTGGCAGTGTTGCTTGTTCCCCTCACTTTTCTCATGGCTTTCAACGTCGATATCCTCCTGAATCCCAACAACTGGCCGGAGCCTTTTTACCTTTTACCGAATATCCTCTTTACTGGTGCGGCGCTTTTTTCGATCATCTATCGCCATCAAAACACTCTGAACGTCGCACAAAAGCGTTCTCTGCAGCTCTACGAAGGCGGAATATCATTGCTTATTGTGCTGTATTTTATCCATCTGTTCATGATGAATATCTATCCGTTGCTGACGGGTCATGTTCTCTTCGAGGGCAATGAAGCCCGTCTCAATTATGTCCTCTTGAGCGAACCGATATGGTTTGCCTCTGAAACGTTCTTTGCGATTGGATTGGCGCTTTCAGTGTTTCGAGACAATCTTATGGAAAGATCTGCTCGATAAAAACAAATTGCTGTACTCGGCAAATATAATAATCCAAAACGCCAGCCAACACAGCCCCTTCAGGATGCTTCGCGATCAAGATCTGGTCAGAAGACGCAAATGGCATTGAGACAGTGGTCTACGACAATGGCTTCGAAGGCTCTGGCTATGAAACTGGCCAACCCATCGGCGCCGGTAATATCGTCGTGCACAAAGGCAAGTAAGATCAACGCACGCTGACCTAAAAGGGGAGCGCCGCTACTTCGCCGGCGCTCCCTGGATATTTTTCAAACACGAAATAAGAATGCCGCTCCTCAAATCCATGAGGGGCGGCATTCCTTTTAACGGACAGCGCGCGTCATTTCATCCAGCCGGGCTAACTCATCACCCGACAACCTGAATTTCATCGCACCGGCGCTCTCGACCGCCTGGCTTACCTGCGTCACGCCGGGCATGGTCACGACGCCATCCCCTGGAGATTGCGAAGGAGTTACCGAAGGGATGTCTCATGCGATCTGATCTGTCCCGGTTTTCCCTGAAAGAAGCACTACTGCCATTGATATTCCCTGTCCCAAAACAAACCTTGCCGTTAGTTCGACCGAGTTTTGCCAAGCGGTATTTGATGAACGCGATATTGGGATGACTTTGAGCAGTGGCAGTCCCGCAAGGGGATAATATGGTCATAGGGCCATGTTACCACTATTGGGCTCAATCTCTCACGGCATCGTGCCGAAAGAGCACCCATGGCGTGAGGATGCTTCTATGCGAGTATTGTCGAGCCTTCGATGTCGGTAAAGAGGAATGTGACCGTCCCGAGGGAAGATTAATCATGAGTTGTCTCTAACGCAAAACCAATAGCTTGCGCCATTGTCATTGCGCGGCCTCTTGACCAGATTGAATGAAATTGTGTCGGATCCAGTTTCTCGTGCAGGTCATTCAACTGCTTATCAAAATAGACCTGCTCATCAGGCGTCATGGGCGTGCCACCTTTTTCACGCAGCGCATCCGCGGCGGCGAATAACTTCAGGGCACGCTCGTATTGATCCTGTGCAATGGCAATGAAACCAAAACATTCCAGCTGATGCGCGACCGCACCGGTCTGTGCAACATCTCGAAAGGCAACGATGGTTTCGCGGTAATATTCCAATGCCCTCGCGTAATTCCTCTGCTGACGTTCCAAGTGCGCAAGACTACTTTTTTCGAGGATGATATTGAACGTAGCTCCAACATCCTGAAAACCTCTCAGGGACTCTTTGAAACGCGAGCGTGCTTCATCATAATCATTTTCATGGACGGCGATAATGCCTAATATATCGGCTGACATGGCAACTTGATATTGGAAGCCGGCCTCGTCTGCATGGCGAAGAGCCTCCTCCACGTAACTCCTTGCCAGATCGAAATCTTGATACAAGTCAAGGGCCACGCGAGCCAGATTGCACAATGACCAGCTCAATCCATAGATGTATCCTTCCGCGCGGGCGATTTCAATGCTTTCCAGTAACAATGTTTCAGCTTGTTCTCGTTCTCCCTGAAATTCCAATGGATAAGCGAGCACGAGTAAAGCCAGCGACAGCCCGCGTCGATCCAAACTCTGGCGGTACAAGGCGACACTCTCTTCTCCTCTGTGTATTGCATTTGCGTTGTCTCCCAGTGATAGGTATAACCAGGCAAGACCTCGTAACGCCTTTGCGAGTGCCGACAGCTGCTGTTCCTTGGAAATGCCCTCGGGGATTGGAATATTCTCAACCTGCTCCAATGCCTTCTGTGCCCAGCGAAAGCCCTCCGCTGAATATCCGCTAATTGGCCATAGAATATTCATTGCCCCAACGATGCGCAAGGCGCTGAAGGGCTTTCTGCTCAATCCCCATTCCAGTGCAGTGCGCAGGTTATCCATTTCTGCAAGCATCCGATTTACCCAAATGAATTGATCTCTACCCTGTAGATTTTCGTCCGCCAACTCGGCAAATTGCAGAAAGAATTCAAGGTGGCGGTCCCTCACGATTTCCACTTCATCCGTGTCGAAAAATTTCTCGCGCGAGTAGTGGCGGATCGATTCCAGACGATGATATCGCATCTCACCAATGAATTCCTCCTCAACGAAAACAAGAGACTTGTCCACAAGCCGCGTCAATGGATCGAGCACATCCAATTCGCCCCTCTCCTCGCCGCAAACGGCTTCCGCGGCTTCAAGCGACCAGCCGCCGACGAAGACTGCCAGTCTGCGAAACAATGTCTTTTCCGGCTCCGAAAGCAGGCTGTAACTCCAATCGATCAGAGCGCGCAGCGTTTGTTGTCTCGGCAGGGCCGTACGCGAGCCGCCTGTCAGTAAGCGGAAACGATCGCCGAGCCGCGAAGCTATTTGTTCGGGAGACATCATTTTCACGCGTGCGGCGGCTAATTCAATGGCGAGGGGAATGCCGTCCAGACGGAAACAGATTTGAGCGATGAATGAAGCGTTATCTTTTGTCAATTTGAAATCAGTCTTGGCATTCGCAGCACGTTCGATGAAGAGGCGGATTGATTCCACTTCCAAAAATTCTTCAAGAGGTGGTAAGTGATCAGGGTCGGGTGTCGTTAATGATGGCACGCGATAAGCCACTTCCCCAGCAACTTCCAAAGCTTCACGACTGCTAGCCAGAATTTTCAATTTTGGACAGGCGCGTAAAAGCGCTTCGCTGGTTTTCGCGCAGGTTTCGATAAGGTGTTCGCAGTTATCGAGGATGAGCAGGAGGCTCCTATTCCGCAGATAATCGATCAGAACTTCGAGCGGAGCGCGCTGAACATCTTCGCGCAAGTTGAAAATCCGCAGCAAGGTCTGTGGGATGAGCGCAGGATCCGCGACGGGTGCGAGTTCTGCGATCCAGACGCCGTTCTGGAATTGACTCAAACATTGCGTGCCCACTTGCAGACTGAGTCGGGTTTTCCCCGCGCCGCCTGAGCCAGTCAGCGTAACGATTCGATTCGCAATGATATGTTTGATTATTGTCGATATTTCTTTTTCACGACCGATAAACGAGGTAAGTTGAGCAGGCAGATTATGATTGATCGACTCCGTTGTGTTAAGTGGAGCGAATTGGGAAGGCAGGTCCGGAACGGTCAATTGATACAGGTGTTCTGCTCGCAGTATCCCTTTGAAGGAGTGCTCCCCCATATCAACGAGTTGCGTGTGTTCGGGAAGTTTATCGCGTGTCAAATCATGCACTGTCTGTGAAAGCAAGATCTGCCCGCCATGCCCCGCGGACATAATACGTTGAGTCAGCGCGATGGTTGAATAGCCTGAATAACGTGATTCTGATAAATTTTCCTCAAGCTTTGCCGCCCCCGTGTGAATGCCCATGCGCACTTTAAGGGGAGCAGGTGACCAGTTTTCGCTATACAGCAAACTTTGTGCGGCCAATGCAGCGTTCAGCGCGTCGCTGGCGTTATGGAATGCCGCCGAGTATGAATCACCCACCATTTGGAAGACAAATCCATTGTGCTTCTGGATTGCCTGGCTCAAAATCTCATTGTGCCGCGCCAGCAAAATGGGCATCTCATCCGGAAATTCCTGCGAAAGTTTTGTACTGCCTTCGATGTCGGTAAAGAGGAATGTAACAGTGCCTGATGGTAGTGAACCCACGCAACGTTCTCCTAACTGGACGAATGTCTACATACGGTAATTGGCTAAGTTTTAGAGGTTGAGATCACGAGCGCGTTTCGTCACCAAAAGGGACATAGGTGGGATCTGATTTGTTTCGGAAACACGATCACGAATATAGGCATAGAAACTGATGCCCAATTTCCTGGCCGTGTCAGCCAGAGTCATGAAAGTATCCCAGGCTTGTAACCCCAGTTGGGTGCGCGGACCGAAACTCACATCGCGCTTTCTCACTCGCT
>DATKED010000268.1:0-5611 GCA_035512375.1 Anaerolineales bacterium | reverse complement strand
ACCGAGGCTGTTTCCCTGTTGAATGGAATCAGGATCAAAGCCCTTGCCGTTATCGTCGACACTGACACGTATCCGGTCTTCACCCAGATCTATAACGATCTTCACGAGCGTTGCCTGACTGTGACGAGCAGCATTCCCGAGCAATTCCTGAATGGCCCGGAATAGCATCACTTCGAGATAGGGTTCCAGGCGCCGTTCCTGGCCGGTGATCGTTACGTTTATATCAAGACCGGCCTGTTCCTTGAATGCATCTGCATACCGGCGGACAGTTGGTGCCAGTCCCAGGTCATCCAGCATCATGGGGCGCAACTCAAAGATGAAGTTCCGTACCTTTTGAAAAGTGCCCATCGCCGATGCTTTTAAACTGTTCAATTCGTCACGTGCCTGACCAGCATCGACATCCATTAACCGCATGGCAATTTCCGTCTGCAAAATGAAATTGGATAATGCCTGCGCGGGACCGTCATGCATCTGACGCGAGAGTCGCTGACGTTCCGTTTCCTGCGCGTTGACGAGCATCTCAACGCTGGCCAGTGGACCTCTTGATCCCGTGGCGGAGGTTAGAGCTGAAGTTGAGCCAGAGGCAACGCGCGCCCGCTCAAGAGTCGATTTGAAGCGCTCCAGATGGGATTTCTCGTTCTGCAATTTCTCCAGTTGTCCACGCATGACAAACAATCGTTGTTGAGCATCCAGGGCAGAGTCATAAACATTGCGAATCTCCTGAGGGGGCATTTTCTCGAACTGGCTTTGCAGCTGCTGAAGATGGGTAGTGATCGCAGCATTACGCTGTGAAAGTTTTAACACCTCACCCTGACTCTGTTCGATCATCAGCGTGACTTCCTTCAATGCCTTTTCTGTTTCTTCCAGTTCTGCCTGCAAATCCAACTCACCCCCACTGGATGTGACGATATCCATTGTCATAAACGACTACTCCTAGCTTTTTATGTGATCGTTTTGCAGCTTTACCCAACCTCGCCTTAACGCATAAACGACTGCCTGTGTCCTGTCCTCCACCCCGAATTTTCGCAAAATAGCGGTAACGTGATTCTTGACCGTTTGATGACTAATCCCCAGTAAGCCCGCGATTTCCTTGTTGCTCATCCCGCGCACTACGCAGGCTAATACTTCCATTTCCCGATCAGAGAGTGGATGAAAGGGTGAGCCAGGCTCGCTGTATGATCGACGCGCACCATCCATTTGCTCATCGATCCAGTGGTCCAGCTCGCGGCGAGTGAATATATGACCGGCAACTGCATACTTGCCATCAGCAACCGCTCGCACGGTCCGCGCAAGGACCTCAGGCTGGATATCTTTCGCACAATATCCAAACGCGCCAGCCAATACAGCATGGATGGCTTGCTCAATATCATCGTAACCGGTGAGCAGTACCACGCGCGTTGGTAAGTGCTCAGAGGTCACTTGATGAGTCACCTGTTGGCCATTCAGCCCCGGCATGTTCACATCGAGAATGGCAACCTTTGGTTTAAAGGCGCGAATCCGTTCAATCGCTTCAATGCCATCTCCGGCTTGAGCAACGATTTGAAAATCCTCTTCCAATGAAAGTGTATCCACAACCCCCTGACGGAAGAGCGGGTGATCATCTGCTATGAGCAGTGTTATCTCGTTCATCCTTTACCTGTCACTCAAAAAATCCTAGTATGAGTATAGCACAGTAGCGACCTACGGGCAATTTTTCGGCTCTCTCTCACATTTCAGTTTCGTAATAAGCCTCACTCCCAGCGATAGATCTGCATACTCTCATCGAAGCGCCCAGGCTCAGATTCGAGTTCCGCCACGAAAACAGATTCCCGCTGTGATGTGAGATGCGGATAAAAACTTGGAAAAGTGATCAAATAATCCACAGAATTGGAATCGAGGTATTCAGCCAGCCGGGTTTCATCGCGAATGAAAGGAATCACGTCCGGTGTAACCAGCCCAGCCATATCGACCAAAGGATTTTGGACATAAAAGCCGAGTACGCCTATATCATGTACCGCGAGGCGTGCATCTGCCGGTATATTTGCATTCACCCAATTGGCTGTTGCAACCATCTCACTCTCGATCCAAGAGACATCATATGCATTTTGGCGCGCGCCAATAATCCCGAACGCGAGACACAGAATAGCTGTAGCAACCTGCCACAAGTACACGATGCGTTTGTTAGCTCTGGGAGATAAAACAAACTCAAGCAAACCGAGCAGCCCCCATAAATACATGATGGGAAAGGCTGGAATGAGATACCGGCCATGCTGATATGCAGGCAGGCGTGTAAAGTAAATCGCAATATAGCCAAGAAACCAAATCAGGCTGGCTAATGCGCCCCAATTCTGAGCGCGGATCCGTTTCGTGAGCCACAGAAACGCGCCGGGAACAAGAGCAAGGAACGGACTGGCCAGGATGGGCCAGAGATAATTACTGACACGTTCCACCAGGGTCTTGGACAACCAATACGACTCATATTCCGCCTGCTTGGCATAGAACGTGTTTGGCATTGGGTTGCCCGAGAGTGACAAGTTGAAAAGCAAGTATAGAAAAAATAACGAACCGAAACCAAGCAGTGTTTTCCATATGGCTTCTCGACGCAAATACCATGATTTCTCTGACAGCAACGCGACAAAGAAAATGGGGCCGAGTAGGGTTAAGCCGTCGGGCCTGACCCAGGCACTTAGACCAACAAGCAGACCTAAAGCCAGGTAACGACGCGAGCCACTCATCAGGGCGCCCAGCACAGTCAGTATGATCAGTCCATGTAAAAGCGTTTCCATCCCCGAAACAGCTGACCAGGTGAGGTGCCATGCAAAGACCAAGAATAGTCCCACCCAGGGAACCGGCGATCTGTATGGTGTCACCAGCATTCGCGCGACATTCTCCGCATACACAGCCAGCAAGGTTAATACTGCCCACCCAAGCAAATACGTCCAGACATAGGGCGCAAGGTTAATCAGAAATCCAATTGAAAGGAGAGCCGTCCAAAGTGGTGAAGTGGATCCAGCCGAAGGTTGTCCCAGTTGGAACGCCCATTCACCGTGCTGGGCAAGATTACGTGCATAAGTAAGGTGAATCCACGAGTCATCAAGCGGGAAACCAATGCGGAAGATAAGCGCGCTGACAATCAAATAAAAGAGGACCGCGACCAGCGCGGCGATTGCAATGACAACCCACCGATCAACGCGCCAATTCGACATAATAAAGCTTCGCCTCATTGACTTCTCCGATGTAAACAAAGGACGGGTTGTTTTGTGGTTCATCATACAAGTCTTGAATGCTCTCGAATGTGCCGTTCTTTTCGATCACCAAATAACGCGCATCGTATTTTTCTGCAACAGCCAAAATTGTAGACTCATCGCCGAACGGCAGCGCAATGGCTGGACGTTCCGAAGCAATGAAGTAGCCGGGTGGATTGCGAACGATCACCACGTCCTGTGGGCTGATCCCGTTCTCAAGAAACATTTTCTCCACGGATGGATAAATCGCATCGTCCTTGGCCCATCCACTGGAAATGACACGGAAATTGACAAGATAAGCAGTCATCAAGACTGCAAGCAAAACCAGAATGCCCTGAAAGAAATAAGGCGCATTCCGATCTGTGAACTGACCGCGCGTACGTGCCCAAGCAATGACCGCGTCCAAGCCAATGGGAGCCGCGACCCACCAATACGGCTGGAACGCCGCACCGGCGTGAAAGAAACTGCCGCGTGAACCCGCGAATGGAAAGATCACCGTCATTACTGCGAATAAGATCAACCAACCTGCCACGGCGATCCTTGTTCTGGGATCACGACGCAACTCCCAAATCCCGATCAGAATGAATGGAAAAAGAAATATTCCGCCCTGCGCGCCGAAGGCATTGCCTAAATTGGAGGCGAACGCGCCGAGGCGGTTCTGAAGAGCCAGGTCCCAACCGGCTGCCAGGAACGACTCACGCGTCAAATCTTCTGGCGGATGGATAAATGTCTGATTGTAGTTTTGAAGCCAGAGTAAGCGCTCGCCTCCCGGCGTGAGGGGTGAGCCAAAAAGGTTCATATTCCGCACATGCCAAAACCCCATCGTGAGCAGATAACCCACAACAACAAGCAATCCTGACGGAACAACAATTCCAAGCCATTCGCGGAAAGCATTCTGCGTTCCATCATTCTGGTGAGAAAGGTTCCATATTATTGTCAAACCTGCGAGTCCAAGCCAGAGCAGTCCGTCGCTGCGGGCAAGGGTCATCAAGCCGGCGAGTGCACCCAACGCAACGGGAATCCATTTTTCGCGACGCGGTGCAAGGAGCAGAAATGTTCCGCCGAACAACATGAACGGAGCATAGTTATCTGGGACGGGCATAAAGGGCGCGTAGTATAGTGAGAAGATGGAAAGCAACCCGGAAACTACTGCCAGATGCGTTTGTCGGGAAATGCGAAAGGCAAGATTTGCCGTCAATAACGGCACACAGGCTGAAAGGAGGATGAACGGGAGGCGTCCGGCGCCATAAGTCGATTGGCCGATGATCCACATGCCAAACGCCGAGACGATCGAAGCCAGCGGCATCCAATAAGTATGGGATGGGTGAGGCAGGCCCACGGGGTCATCCAGATAATTCCAAAGGTAAGGTTCTGTGAAGCCTTTGCCATTGGCCAATTGAATGCCACCCGCATAATAATAGTCGGCATCCATGTAACCTGGCAAAGATTGAAAGCGCGAAACCGCGAAGGGGACGATCCATCCAATGGCAAAGAGGATGGCGTAATGGCGCCAGTTCATCGGCGGGCTCCGAGACGATCAAGCAACGTATAGGGGGAATGAAGGACCCACCAGCGCATCCAGTACAAGCCAACGATCGCGACAACAGGCGGAAGAATGAAAATAAGATCAAGCGTGAGCGGGTCATACACAGAAATCGCCCGCAGATACAAGCCAAAAGGCATAAATAGAACAAGAACGAAGAGAAGGGTTATTCGCAGGACACGGTAACGCTGCCAGCGTTCCCAAACGAGCGCCAGGATCAAAATGAACGGCAGGATCAAGACTACATGGTTTGACGGAAAGATCGCAAAGCCGATCAGTGGAGTAGCAGCCAGCGAGAGGGAAGCGGTCCACACGACACGCCGAAAATGCGCATCGACCGAGCCAAGCCATTCTATAAAGAGAATGATCCCCAAAGCGATGGAAATGACGGAACCGATCGGAAATCTTAAATTCGGGAGCCATGCGGACAGTATGAAGCCCAGGCTCAGATTTTCACCCCGATACCAACCTGAGAGGACGGCGCGAATATAGGGAAGTCCCCAGCCGGAATTTGTCAGAAATGAGACGACTAGCAGAACAAAGAGCGCCATTGCAAACCCTGCCAACACGCCCCAGCGATGGTTCATAAAAACAAAGACAAGGATGAAAAGAAAAAACAGACCGCCCACTTCCCATTGATAAGCGACGAGTGACAAAAGCGCGCCAGCCAGTTCGTCGGAATAGGATCGCAAGGCAAGCAAAATGCACAAATAAAGAAAAGCGAGCAAGATCGCAGGTGTGGCCGTTACCAACGCGTTCAAACTGAAATAATGAAATAGACCAAACCCAAGCAGGGCAACATAAAGCCAACGCCGCGGCTGCCACTCGGAAAGGTTGAAAGCGA
>DATKED010000267.1:0-5753 GCA_035512375.1 Anaerolineales bacterium | reverse complement strand
GTACGTCACATCCTGAACGCGAACGCCATGTTCTCGTTCACCAGCGGCCTGTTCTTTGTCCTGGCTGCCCGTCCTCTCGCTGCGTTCCTCGGCACCACGCCGCCGATCATGTATGCGCTCGCGGTTATCATGTTCGGTTACGCGGCATTGATCGCATTCAATACCCACCGTCCCACGATCAGCCGTGGATTTACTCTATTTACTGCGATCGGCGATTCTGCCTGGGTGCTTCTGAGCATCCTACTCCTCCTGGCTCCGGGGTTCAACTTTACACCGGAGGCAAAATGGGCGATCGGCGTCACCGCCATATGCGTGGATATCTTCGCCACGCTCCAGTTTTTGGAATGGCGCAGAATGAGATGAAATAAAGCCAGAGAAAACACGCGGCACGCCAGGAACTGGTGTGCCGCGTGTTTTCTTTTCACATGGATTAAAATCAGAGAACATATTTCATTGCTTTATTTACAGGTAGGCTGATTATGGAGATTACGATCCGACCCGCCCGGCAGGACGATCAGGAAATGATTGTTTCCTTTGTGAGACAGGCAAAGATCAACCCCCGGAATTTACACTGGCAGAATTTCCTGGTTGCCGAGGAAAGTGGAAAGCCTGTAGGGATACGGCAGGTGAAGGTACATAAACAGGGCACACGCGAAATGGCATCGGGCTTTGTCCTGCCTGAATACCGGCGACAGGGTATCAGCGCGCGCTTGATGAACGAGATCCTGAGACGGGAGAAAGGCACACTGTATCTGATGTGCCGTGACCGGCGGGCGCCTTACTATGAACAGTTTGGTTTTCGGCAAGTGCAGGCAGGTCTACTGCCTTCTGATTTCCGCAAGGAATACTGGATCGGTTGGATCGTCACATCCTTGATCTCTATTTTCAGGCAAGACAAGCTTCGAGTTGTTCCAATGAAGAGGGAGTAAACCATGACGACTGTTGTGCGTACGCATCAAATCCTCATCCGTGCCCCACTGCAATCCGTTTTCGATTATGTTTCCGATCTTACCCGCCACCCCGAATGGAGCGGAGGGGAATTAAAGATTAAGGCGGTTACACCTGGTCCAATTGTCGTGGGAAAAGAATATGTTTCTCACGGCGAGGTAGCCGTACAAAAAAACCGTCCCAATGCGGTTCGAGTCTCGGAATACGAACCACCGCACAGGTTTGGGTTTGTAGCCAACGACCCGGATTTCGGGGATGTTTCACACGTATTTACATTCATTGAGCAAAGCGGGAGTGTTCTGATCGTGCGCGCCATGACCTTATCGCTGAATCCCCTCATGGCTCTTCTGTTCCGCACCTTTATCTACCCGTTGATCGGACGTCCCTCCATGGACAAGTCGCTGGCTATGCTCAAGACAAAGCTGGAAGAGAAAACCGTGGGTTAACGGGGCGGTTCAAGTCCGGAAAGAAACGGGGCGATTGTTTAGACATCCAAACCCATCGAAAATCCTATTAAATCCGCAGATTTGACAGATTGTGTTGTTTTCCGTTAGTACAAATGGATTTTTACCATTTTTGTAGGGGGGGTTCGCCGTAATTTTGGCTTTTTTTCAACTCCCTCAGGCTAGAATTTTTAGCGTGGAGAAGAAAATTTACCAATAAGGAAAGGAAAAGCCAAAATGATCAAGATGCTTCTATCTGTGGCACTTCGTTCAACCGCTTTATTCGTACTGGCTGCTCTCATCGCATTTACGCTGTTCTTTGGAGCAGTCACCCCTGCGCAGGCACAAGCCTGCCAGTATTGGATCGCCCCTGCGCCGGCAGGGAACAATGCCAACCCCGGCACGAACGGACAGCCCTGGGCAACGCTCGCACACGCTGCATCGCGGGTGCATAGCCTGAACGGTGCGAACTGCATCGTCTGGGTGAAAGATGGTGCTTACAATGGCTCGAATGAACTGGAAGAACGCTTTTCAACGATGATCACCTTCAAGGCGGTCAACCCTTACAAGGCGATCTTCCAGAATGCGGGCGTGGCGTTGGAAATCTCAGGCGGCGCAAACATGACCTTCGAAGGCTTCGAGTTCCGCCATACCGGGCCCGGCGCCGGTTCGCTGATCGTCAGCGTATCGCAGTCAGACGATGGCTGGGCGGAAAACATCGTCTTCCATAATAATGTCTTCCATGATTCATACAATAACGACATCCTCAAGATCTCCAATGGATCACGCTTTATTACCGTGGAAAATAATGTCTTTTACAATCAGGGGGACAATGAACAGCATATAGACATCAACAGCGTCACCGACGTGACGATCCAGGACAACATCTTCTTCAACGATTATGCCGGCAGCGGCAGGCCCATCTCGGGGAGTGCGAAACATTTCATCGTCATCAAAGACAGCAACGACAACGAAGATGGACTGCTGGGCGCCCAGCGGATCACCGTCCGCCGCAATATATTTATGCACTATGAGGGTGACGGAGATGCGCTCGTTCAGGTTGGGAATGATGGCAAACCCTTCCACGAGGCGAATGAAGTCCGCTTCGAAAACAATCTGATCATCGGGAATAACACCGACCCGGCGGGCTACTCCTTTGGCGTTTCCGGCGCGAAGAACGTCAGTTTTGTGAATAACACGGTTGCCGGGAACTTCCCCTCTTCGGCATATGCCTACCGTATCGTGATCAAGGACCAAAACCCGCTTAACCAGAACATTACGTTCTACAACAATATCTGGTCTGACCCGACAAGGACGATGGAGGATTTCTCCTCAGGGGATGCATCATCCGTTACAGGCTTTGTGCTCAACAACAACCTGTACTGGAACGGAGGCTCGTCCATCCCGTCTGGCGATGTGGGCAGTCCGATGTCAACAGACACAAATCGCGTGGTCGGAAATCCCTTGTTAAATACCGATCAAAGTGGAATCATCCTGCCGCGCTGGAATGGCTCAGCGTTCCCCAGTGGCAATGCCACCATCCGCCAGGAGTTTTACCGACTGGTCGCCCTGTACGGGCAAATTGCGGCCGGGAGTGCCGCGATCGACAAGGCTCTTCCGGCGCAGGCGCCCGCCACTGACATCCTTGGGCAGTCGCGCGGCGCTTCTCCGGACATGGGCGCCTTCGAATTTGCAGGAGGTCTTTTTGCGGATGTTCCCCCCGGCTACTGGTCACAGAGTTTTATTGAAGAACTGTATGACGCCGGCATCACCGGCGGCTGTCTGGCCATCCCGCTGATGTACTGCCCGGAAGCAAATGTCAACCGCGCTGAGATGGCGGTCTTCCTGCTGCGCGGCATCCATGCCGCTTCATACGCTCCGCCTGGAGTGGGCGGCAGTACCGGCTTTGGGGATGTGCCTCCCAATTACTGGGCAGCCGCCTGGATCAAACAACTGGCAGGAGAGGGGATCACCGCCGGATGCAGCAACGATGGTTACTGCCCCGAAGCCACCGTGACCCGTGCCCAGATGGCAGTCTTCCTGCTGCGTTCGAAATATGGGGCATCATACAGCCCGCCGGGTGTGAGCGGCAGCACCGGCTTTGGGGATGTGCCTCCCGATCACTGGGCAGCCGCCTGGATCAAGCAGTTGGTGGCGGAAGGTATCACAGCCGGGTGTGCGACGAATACGTACTGTCCCGAAGCGCCTGTTACGCGGGCACAGATGGCGGTCTTCCTGGTGAGAACCTTTAACTTGCCATAAGAGCACACAAATAAAACGAAGAAAGCACCTCTGTAGCATTGTCGCATGAGGTGCTTTCTTTTCGTCTCGGTTTTACGGGATCAGTTCGCCGCGTGGTTCGTCTTTACCGGCTGCGCTCCTGCTATTAGCCCAACCCAGCTGTCGCCAACCGCAATGCCACCTGCCATATCAACCGCAACCACCGTCGTCCCTGAAAACCCTCCCGCCTGTTCCGGAGCCAACATGATCTATCACACACAGTTGCGCGAAGTCTTAATGATCGGCTGCACTCCCACATCAGGGAGCACGAGTGATGTCCACGTCATTTGGGGGTGGAATGGAGAGCAATGGCATCGCGTCGCAGAGGGCGGACCGCAGCCGAGTGTCTTTGGTAGCGCATCATCCACTTCCACATTTTCTTCACTTTCGGACAAGACATGGAAACTTGCAAATGGCGCATGGTCTGAACTGAGCCTGGAAAATCATCCCGCCAAACGCGGCTCGCCTGCTGTGGCATATCATCCTGACCACAAGAGAATTGTTCTTTACGGCGGCTTTGCTTCTGATAGAAGTGATCTCAATGACACATGGGAATGGGATGGAAGTCAATGGCAGTGCATCGTCAATTGCCAGTAACGGCCCGGCAACAATGACCTCCTGAATAGCAATCCGTCCATCTCAGAATGAATATAAGTTGGCCACTCCCAGGGGATGGTTTCGCCCGCCAAAAAAGGGAGAAATTGAAATTCGCGCCCTGATTTTGCCTTCTTAATGCTATACTAATTTACAGAATACCGCATGCATGTCTAAACTGGAAACTTGCTTTTCGGTCTGCAAGTTATTTCAAAAGGCTGGAAATCAACAAGGTAGGCGGTCATAGTTAATCGTCAGGGGCATGTTCTTATCGAGCCGCGTTCGCTGAACGTCTGCGTGGAGGCGAGATCAGGAAAAGGATACGTGTATGAATAAGATCATCCGCAATTCTTTATCATCACTCATCTTGCTGGTTCTATCCGCATGCAATCTGTTTGGACCACCTTCTGTTCTACCTAGCGATGCCTCAGTGGTAAGGTTAACTGTCCAAACCCAAAACAATGTGAGCACCTTTAATCAGGCTGGCGAGATCATTAATTACCAATATGTCATTACGAATACAGGAACCACGCCTCTGGCGGGACCTGCCTTTGTGACGGATGGCACGCGGCTGGTGGTGTGCCCGGGACTCGATACCGTTGGCAATCTGGATATCTATCTCGATCAAAATGAGACGGTCACCTGCGCCGTGGCTTACAGTATCACAGATGCGGATGTGAATACCGGTTCTGTGACCAACGTCGCTACAGCAACAGTCGGCAGCGTGATTTCAAATCAAACAGGTCTCACCCTGACCCGTGGCGAAGCGCCGCCCTCAAGCACGTTGACCTTAGCCAAAACAGCCGGCTCAGAGACATATGGTGCGGCAGGACAAAGCATTACGTATACCTTCAACATTACGAATATTGGAACAACCCCGCTTGGACCCGCTCAATTCACGATCAGCGACAACAAGCTCGGCGCGCCCTTCAACTGTGGTCCTGCGGACACCACTCTCGCGCCCAACCAGAGTGTTACCTGTTCTGCACCCTATACCGTAACAGAAGCGGATTTGAACCTGGCTAACGTAACGAACAGCGCAACCGCTTCGGGCGGAGGACAAACAACCGCACCTTCCACTGCAACGATTACGAATCTTGCTGCTCCAGCCACCCAGACGCCCGAAACCGTTGAAACAGCTACTCAACTTCCATCCTCGGATTTGTCGCCGGGAAGCACGATCCAGCACCAGGTGGCAGTCGGCGAATGGCTGATCCAGATCGTCCGCTGCTATGGCGCAACTTTTGACGAAGTACGCAATGCGAATCCGCAGATTGCTAACCCGGATTTCATCCTGCCAGCAATGATAGTCACGGTCCCGCGCATCGGAAGCGCTGGAAGGATCTATGGTCGGCCGTGTATCACGTTCCACACGGTCCAGGGCGGTGACACATGGGCTTCCATCGCACAAAGATACAACGCCGACCTGGCTGTTTTGCAGAAAGTGAACCCGGTTACACTCACGGCAGGGACGTCGATCAAAATCCC
>DATKED010000266.1:0-9429 GCA_035512375.1 Anaerolineales bacterium | reverse complement strand
CAAATTGCGCCGCTACCTCCGCTTGGGTCTTTCCAGCTTCGAGCGCCGCAATCACTCGTTCGCGTAAGTCTTGCGAATACGGTTTCATGACCAACAGTCTACCCGATTCTTGTCGTAAACCAATACGGAATTCGCTCTAGTTAAATAGGGTCGGCATTAACAGGCGTCACGATCTGAATGGCTTTTGGGCGAATCTTCACAGTAATCGGCAGCTGACCGATCAGGTCACCATCGCCCTGCACAGGCAGTTTTTTCCAGCAGCGGATCTCCACTTCCTCCAACGCCTCCATGCATAAGACATTCCAATTGCGTTTCTGGTCGCCTCTAAACATGCTCACCCCAAGCTTAAGATAATCGGTGATGCTGTTGGCATAAATGCGGCAGACATTCAGCTTGCCATCATCCATGCGGATACTTGGGTCCAGCTGCAGCGCCTTGATCCCCAGGATCGATGTGTTGGTGACCATCAATTCCGACGCCCGGAAATTTGCAGGCTTGCCATCTATTTTGACTTCAAACTGGTAGGATCGAAATTCCAGTAGTTCAGCCAGCGCTTTCCGCAAATCTGCAAACTTGCCCAGGCGGCGTTTATCGTCGCGTTCGACGTCTTTCATCGTCAGGGCTCCAATGCCGGCGCTCACACTCAAGACAAAATAGTTCCCGTCAACATCCATAGCATCAATCGTTTGGATGAGGTGCGGCTGAAACAACAGATCAATCGACTCATCAAGTTGCAGGGGGATATCCAGCGCGCGGGCGAGGGCATTCCATGTGCCTGTGGGGAGAATGACAAGCGGCAGCTCGGTGCCAACCAGGCCGTCGATCACGCTCGAAAGTGTGCCATCCCCACCCGCTGAAATAAAAAGTTTAAACCCGTGTTTCACGGCGTCACGGACCAGTTGTTTAATATCCTCATCACCTGTCGTTTCATAGATTTCCACAGGAATATCATGTGCCTGTAAAGCCGCTTCGATTCTTTCACGTACCGTTCCGGGCTCAGAAACCCCTGCTACCGGATTGAGCACAACATAAGTCTTTGGTCTTTGCTGAATATCTACTTGCATGGTCCTCCATCTCAAAACGGTTCTTACATCAATTTGCATTGCTTCCCAAACAATCTTCGGATGAATAAGGATGGATTACTACACGTAACCCATATACAAACATAACGATGGAAGAACGTAAATGCGATGATAACCAAAAGGAGGGAATGCTGGACGATCCGCTTGCTTGCATAGGAACAAATCATGACAAAACTCATAACAAGTCAGGTTTGAAGGGACTACATGAGGAGTTCAAAATCAGGTAAAATCCTGATTATAAGAATTATATATAATATATAATTTCCACAAGTCGAGGTGTTTATGCCTGGTTTTACCCCTGGTCGAAGGTGGCAGCCTGCGTACTCCCCCTTCAAAAAAGAGAGCTTCGGGGAACGTGCCCTGCAGGTTCTCGAATACAGCGTAAAAGGTCCGTTGTTTGGCTGCCGTATGTGTGGGAACTGCCTCTTGCAAGAGACGGCGCTCATTTGCCCGATGGAATGCCCCAAGGGGCTGCGGAACGGTCCATGTGGCGGCTCCACATCTGAGCATTGTTACGTGGATAAGACGCGGCCGTGCATCTGGTACAAGATCTATGAACGGTCCTTCCAGTTGAGGCGTGAGGAACTTCTACTCGAAGTCCTTCCCCCGCTTGATTGGGAAAAGGTGGGGCAGGATTCATGGCGGGATGTGTTCAGAAGCGTTGCCAAAATGGGTGTACGAAAAGCGATGAGCGGACTGCTCTCGCGGTCGGCTGAAGTCCGCAAAGCAACATGGGATGGGATTTTCCGCCCGGTCCGCCAGCCGGATTGGTGGCAGGGTGATTCGAAATATCACGCGCCTGCGTACGAGGAACCCGCTTCAGACCTGGAACGGAGGCTGGCTGCCGGTGAATTTGTGGTGACCAGCGAGATCAGTCCTCCGTTATCATCCAGGACCGACAAGTTGATCCATAAGATCGAAGCCGCCAGGGATTACGTGGCGGCGCTAAACTTCACAGACAATGCCTCTGCCACGCCGCGCATGACCTCCTGGGCGTGCAGTCAGATCGCGGTTGATCATGATGCCGAACCTGTCCTGCAGATCTCGGCACGCAACCGCTCACGGTCGAACCTGCAAAGCGAAGTGATCGGCGCGACCGCCCTCGGTGTGCGCAACATCCTGTGCGTCACCGGCGACAGCGCCAAGCTCTCCCCCTCCCCGCGCGAGAAGATGGAGATCAACGACCTCGATGCGATCCAGATGCTGTGGATCCTGCGCCGCATGCGTGATGAGGGTAGATATCTTGACGGACGCGAGATCAAATATCCGCCAAAATTCTTCCTCGGTGCCGCCGCATCGCCTTTCTCTTCCAACCCGGTATTCCAGGCGCTGCGCGAGCAGAAGAAGGTCAATGCCGGCGCCCAATTCTTCCAGACGAATCTGGTCTTCGATGTCCGTGGAATGGAAACCTGGCTCAACGAGCTGGCAAAGCGAAATGTTCTGGATAAGGTCTACATCCTGATTGGAATCGCGCCGCTCAAGAGTCTAAAAATGGCAGTCATGTTATCTGAAGTACCTGGTGTTTATATGCCGGAGAGAATCATTCAACGCATGGATGCAGCAAACGTGGCAGGCAATGCGCAGGAAGAAGGCGTGCAAATTGCATTAGAATTGATCAGCGTCATCAAAAAATATCATGGACAAGGCATTCACGGCATTCATCTCATGCCAGTTGGGTGGGACGAAGTGGTCCCGCGCATCGTGATGGAGGCGGGGTTGATGCCCGAGGAATTCATGTTTGATCAAACACCGCAACAGGAGTGGAACAATGCACACCCTATTGAAAAGTAGCACAAAGGAAGTGATCATCGGGGCGGATAAGCCGTTCGTGATGATCGGGGAAAAGTTAAACCCCACCGGCTTGAAGAAATTGGGACAGGCGCTGGTGGAGCAGAACCTTGATTACATAAAACAACTGGCGCAGAGACAGGTTGCCTGGGGCGCGGAAGTGCTGGATGTGAATGTGGGACACCCACAAATAGATGAAGTGGCGATCATGCCGAAAGTTGTTGAAGCTGTTCTATCGGTGGTGGATGTGCCGCTGTGTATCGATTCGAATGAACCAAAGATCCTGGAAGCAGGGCTTAAACTTGCTCCGGGGAAACCGCTGGTTAATTCGGTCAACGGCGAGGAAAAGCAGCTTGCCACAGTGCTGCCCATCGTCAAGGATCGAGGCGCCGCAGTCATCGGTTTGACGATCGGCGAGGAGGGCATCCCGGCGACGCCGGAGGGCCGACTCGCGGCGGCGGGAACGATCATCGAGCGCGCTGCAAAAATGGGGATCCCGGTGGAGGACATCATCATCGATCCGCTTGTGATGACGGTGGGACACAACAGCAACGCGGCGCTGGTTACGTTGAAGACGATCGAACTGATCAAGAAGGAATATGGCGTCAATATCAGTCTGGGGGCGAGCAATGTTTCGTTCGGCTTGCCGGACCGCCACTCGGTGAACAGCGCGTTTCTTACGCTGGCAATCCAGGCAGGCGCAACCACGGCAATTACCGACCCCATCAAATTGGGAAGTTCGATCAAGGCGATTGATTTACTGCTTGGCAGGGATGCGAATTCGATGCGATACTTGAAATACTTCCGCGCGACCGAAAAGTTAAGAGAGCAGGAAGCGGCGGTGAAGGTTTAATCAAGCTGTTATTCCGTTACAGGGTCAACAGAAGCAGATATACGGTTCGTGAGCCAATCACGAGCCGTTTTCTTTATGGTATAAAAAGCCTTCATTGTCGTTTTGCACTGTAACAAATAAACATTATGGATAAGGAGACAAAATATGACACCCTCACGCCGCATCGGATTTATTTCCACGCGTTTTGCAGGTACCGATGGCGTTTCGCTCGAAACGACCAAGTGGGCGACCGTTATCGAACGGATGGATCATGAATGTTTTTATTTCTGCGGCCTATGTGATCGCCCCGCGGAAAAAAGTTACATCGTTCCGGAAGCTTTTTATCGTCATCCCACAATTGACGAGATCAACCAGCTTGTCTACACTGGAACATGGGGACATCTGCACGAGGGGCGCATAACACACCCGGAAATCGAAGCACTTCATCAGGATTTCTTCTCGGTTTATATCCGCCCCGCACGCGTCACGAAAAAGATCCAGGAGTTGAAGGACTACTTCAAGGAACATCTCTATAAGTTTGCACGCCAATTCCGCCTGGAAGCGCTGATCATCGAGAACGCACTCACCATTCCCATCAACCTGCCGCTCGGGCTGGCGCTGACCGAGTTCATCGCCGAGACGGGCTATCCTGTCATTGCACATCATCACGATTTCCATTGGGAGCGCCAGCGTTTCCACAACAACTCAGTGCGCGACTACCTGGCGGCAGCGTTCCCACCCAGCCTGCCATCCATCCGACATGTAGTGATCAACTCGGTGCAGGCGTATCAACTCGCTTCCCGGTTTGGCATCGCCGCGATGCTCATCCCTAATGTGATGGATTTTGATTCTCCACATCCCCCGCTGGATGACTACACTCATTCGGCTCGCGCAGACCTCGGGCTTAAACCTGGACAGTATTTGATTCTCCAACCGACACGGATCATCCAGCGCAAGGGAATCGAACACGCCATCGAGTTGACCCGGCGCCTGGGGCTTCCCGCAGAACTCGTCATCTCGCACGCAGCCGGTGATGAAGGTACCGAATACGAAAAACGCTTGCGCGAGTTTGCAGCTCTGTTGGAGGTGGAGGTGAATTTTGAGTCCGCAATTGTCGGTGATACCAGAGGATGGACCCCCGAGGGAAGGAAGATCTATACCCTCGGTGATGTCTATCCACAGGCTGATCTGGTCACATACCCTTCCTCCATCGAAGGTTTTGGCAACGCCTTCCTCGAAGCGGTCTATTTTCATCGTCCCATGGTGGTCAATAATTATTCGATTTACGAGGCAGATATCAAACCCAAGGGATTTCAAGTGATCGAATTCGATGGTTTCATCAGTGAAAAGACACTCGCAGAGGCGCGTTATGTCCTCACCCACCCTGAACAGGTCCGCGAACAATGCGAGCACAACTATGAACTTGCACGGCGTTATTACTCGTTCACCATGCTCGAGCGCCGCCTGCAGGTCCTGCTATCGGACTGTTTTGGAGAAACTCCATAAGTTTTAGAGAAAGCAGTTACATAAGCAGGTCACATTTGCAACGTTCCAGACCAGGGAAGCGTGAACTACATATTTAACTTGGAGAGATTAATTGAAGATTCCTCGTTGCCCAAGCTGATCCTTAAAACTTCTCCCGCCAATTCGATTACATCGAATTCAAAGCCAAAGTATGTCCAGAAGCAGCCCTGAGATTGATTTGTTTCCAGCACTACAGAGATGGCTGGTTCTTTGTGAGCATAGTAACGTGAACGCCAGCCACGGGTGCTGTTTTCATCTCCACGCACAACGGAGAAGGTCGATTTTTTCTCCATCAATCCCAATTGCACTTTGTATTTCACCGCCTCAACAGATAAAAGAAGCAAATTCTCTTGCTGTTCAAACGGAAAGTCATTGAGCAGCCAGTGTAGTGAATAATGATGAGATTGTGAAGCGGTAAGATGATCCACGATCAGCCAGCGATCCTCGCCCACCGACATCACCGTACGCTTGTGATGGACAGGGTCTGACAAACGCCTGTAGCCATCATGTTCACCTTTCCATATTTTTTCATCATGAAGAAGGACCTCTCCCTGTGACCAATCCGTCCAGGTGAAGCGGCTGACCATCTTCATTTGATCCTGCTGATCCACTGCTACCGTGTTATGCACCGGAGTTTGCGCAAGACCGTTCCGCCACCTACGGTCTTTGCCACCGTACAGATACGTCCCCGCGTCGCAGGCAATGTTTACCCCGCGCCACCACAAATCCACGTGGAGTTGATCCGCGTGGGAAGGCCGTGAGCGGAAGTCCGTGCAGCGGATAACGGCTTTGCTGTTGGTGCCGTGCAGGAGATGGATACCGCCATGAGGGAAACTAAATTTGCCAGCATCCCTAACGCTTCTCCCCGCTTCGACTCCGTGGCGCAAAGCATCACTCCGGTCAGCGCGAGGAAGTGCTGGATTACCGTACAACCAAAACAGATCTTCATCCCATGGACCGGGTTCGAACAAGAATTCTTTTTTCGTTAGATAGGAACCTAATTGCAGCAGCGGACGATAATCGGTGAAGTCACAGTTGTTCAGCGGCAGAACCAACGCACCGTCATTGGAACCGTAAACGGGCATTTGTCCGGTTTCGGGGTCGATGATCTGAGAGAGGTAATCAATGGAGGCAGAGACACGATCAAAAATGAGACTTGAGACTGGCGATTGGTTTAGGTCACCCAGTCGAATCATGCAGAAGTAAATATGTAAAATAAAACGATGATAATTCAATGAATACATCGAATAACTGCCGTCGGGGAAAATCTGCACGGCGGCTTCCTGCTCCAGTAATCTGCGTCCGAGCGCAAAATGCTTTTCTGAATCCTTCAGTTCGGGGAAAAGGAGTCCAGCCAGCCACAATCCAAACGCTTCGCTGATCGTGTGATTGCTGCGGGTGGAAATGGCATAATCGATATTTTTGTAGATCCGCTCAGCTTGCGCCGCGACCATGACAGTGAATTGTGCGATGCGCTCGGGCGTTGTGGATAGGGAATCCATGAAGACTTGGAAGCCAAAAGTCCATGCCATGAGGCGTAACGCCGCCTCCTGACCGTCCATCCAGTTGGGTCCTGTGTTCGGGGGGTTGGATTCTGCCCATGATTCGATCAACTCCCAGAACCCTGCCGCGAACTTCTCATCCCGCGTCGAAGCGTATGCCCGGACGAGCGTATAGACCATGCCGAAGCGGCTGGCTTCCCAGATGAACTTAATATCCACATCGCCATCGTCTGAAAATTCAGACCAATGTTTGTTGGCATCCAGTTTGATTCCAGAAATGGGATCTTGACGCCAATCAGGGGGAAATCCGGTTTCGACAAATTTATGCGCAAAGTATTTGAGTTCGCCGTTCAGAAGGCGTTCGGCTTCATCCGCGTTAATTTGTGGATTCCACGGAATGCCGTCAGGAATCATGACTTTTTCAAAAAAGAACTTCGGAGAATTTTGCCTGCGCCAGTGTGCATAGGCTTCAGGCTTCGAAGGAATACCCTTTTTCAACCACGTTTCAAGCGGACGATCCTGCCAGTTGTAAGCTGGCATTTGCTTACGGATAAATCCGGTCCGCTTGCGTAAGGCATAGCCAACGCGAAACAACAGCCAGCGCGAGCCGTGTGACCAGAAGAGTGATTGAAGATTGCGGAAATTGTTGAGCACTTGTGTTCAGCTGTCTGAGGTGATCGGTTTGGCTTCCAATCCGCTATTTCGCAAACGCGCCGCGTAGACGGAGAGGCTGATCCAGATCAGCGGCAAGCCGATAAAGATCAATGGTGCCGCGAACTGATGTCCCTGCGACCATTCATAGGAAAGCAGTCCCGCGAGAAGGGTGAGGAGAATATATAACGAGCTAACCGTTTCATGTTTATAGCCTGCCAGAACCAGCCGCTGATACAGGTGGGAACGATGCGGAGCGAAAACATTCTCGCGTTTGATCAATCGTCCAATAAACGTGACCCCCGCGTCCATAATGACCGTCCACATCAATAGGGTGCCGAGCAAGAGCGCATCGCCACCCTGGTCGGAGGAGATCAACGGCAGGACGGCGAAGCTGTATCCGAGGAACGTACTGCCGACATCGCCCATAAAGATCTTCGCGGGCGACCAGTTGTGCCCGAGAAAACCTAAGCTAGCCGCGATAATCGCGAGCACGATCCAGAACAGGAACGGGTTGTTCATGTTCGAAGCGAGCCACATCCAGCCGATGCCCGCGCTCAAGGCTACCCCGCCTGCCATGCCGTCGATGCCGTCCATGAAGTTGTAGGCGTTGGTCAAACCGATGATCCATAAGAACGTGATGACGATCCCCACTGCACCAAGCTGAAGCTCACCGAACATGGGGATGGTGACCGCCTGGAAATACCCCAGCCCCCAGATGGAGATTGCGGCGACAACTCCCTGCACGACAAAACGGACGCGCGGTGAAAGGGAATGCAGGTCATCGCGCCAGCCGAGCCAGGTGATGATGCCAGCAGCCAGGAGATAAATCACTCTTCGATTCCATCCCGCGGCACTCAAAAATAACAAGCCCACTACAAGGACCAGGATGACAATTGCCAGCCCGCCCCCGCGCGGCGTGGGCACAGCGTGGAAGCTGCGTTCGTTGGGATGATCTAGAATGTGGCGCTTTTCCGCGTAGCGCCGGATGAGATGAACGCCAAGATAAGAGATGGCAGTGAGGATGATGAAAGGTAACAATGCAGTCATTATTACTGCCTTCACCTAATAACAGACCAAATATAAATTCTGCCATCGTCGCATCCAGCAATGAGGTAGCGTCCATCGGGGCTAAAGGCAACAGTGTTCACGTTGTTCCTCAAATCTAAAGTCATAATCTGCTTTCCTGATTCTACTGCCCATAACCGCACCACATTTCGATCTTCACTAGCTGATGCTAACAAATCACCGTCGGGGCTAAATGTTACAGATTGTTGTTGACACTCCATGTCAGTACATCGCATTCCTTCCTCCAGAAGATAATACTTTGGAGTCGGATTACCAACATCCCAGACCATAATCGTACTTTGTCCGTCGGCGGCAGCCAGCCATTGGCCATCTGAGCTGAAGGAGGCGTTCAGAACAATATATTCATCAGAAAGCAAAAATTCATAGATCTCTTTCTTGTCAGGAATATTTGTAATAGTAAATCTGCCATCTTGACCGAGTGGAAACAGACTAACCAGTAACTCTTCAGGGTGTAGTTTCTGCAAATCGTATCCATCCATTGAATCTATTTGCGTCCAGGTTTTTGTATCCCATATTTCTATTCGCCCCATGCATTCGAGCACAAACACATCATTCTTTTCGCTATACATGGCCATCTGAACAAAATTGTTGACCGAGCAATTTAGTGTTTTAAGCAAGGAACCTGTCTGGATATCCCAAATTTTTGCTGTGAAATCATCAGATGCAGAAATTACCTGAGCAAGGTCAGAATTAAAGGAAACTCCGCTTACGCGGTTATTGTGCCCTTCGAATTTCCTGACCATTTGTCCATCATGCTCCCAAAGACGCATTTGTCCACCCCAATATCCAGCCAGGATCGAATATTCAGAGAACTCTTCATTAACAAGGATAAATTCTACGTCTGAAACTTCAGTTGTAAATTCCAGCTGGCCCACGATTTTACCGGTCAGTAAATCGTATTTTCTAACATAACCAGCACCGTCCACCACCAGAAACTCACGATCATTTGGGCTGATTTCCA
>DATKED010000265.1:0-2852 GCA_035512375.1 Anaerolineales bacterium | reverse complement strand
ATGTTGATCAAGTGGAAGTATGAGAAAGATATGAATTGGTAGGCCAATATGGAAAATCTATTTACAATCCGTCACTATGTTCCTGAACAAGATCTATCTGCTCTCTCGCGTATGTTGACCGAGATCGAGTCGATGGACCACGATGGGGAAGATACATCGGAAGAATATCTGCGATCCATGGTGAAGTGGTCGAACTTTGATTCCGCTCAAAATGTGTGGATTGCAGAGTTGAATGGTAAATTCGTTGGCTTCGGTCAAATCGTACCTCGGCCTGAGAGTGACACAGCGATATACGTTGTGGTCCTTCCAGCTCAGCGCAGAAAAGGGCTGGGAAGCAAATTACTGCAACTTGTACTTTCCCGGGCTCACGAGACTGCCTCCAAAAAGATCCTCGTTTATGCGAATGCCCGTAATTCGGCATCCGATGCTTTTCTGAAGCATCACGGGTTTGAAGTGGTTGGTAGCACATCGGGTGTCATGGTCGCGCCTGTGAGCGAGCTTCCTCCAGTTGAAATCCCTCCAGGCTATTCTTTGCGCCGCTATCCAGATCTGGGTAATCCTGAAATCGTCGTCCAGGCACTGGACCAGTGCTACAAGGATATGGTGGGACACCACCAGAACGTGACCAGCGCGGATCGTTATATGAATTATTATGGTGAAGAGGGCATTCACTTGCTGTTCAACGAAAATGAGACCTTGATCGGAGTCTGCGCGGGGAAACCAATGGGCAAGACCGACGAGCGCGGCGTTTCAGACCTTTTGGATGCTCCCGGTTTGATCAAGGAATATCGTCAGCGCGGCTTTCAACATTTCCTGACCCTCGCCATTATGAACTGGCTGCGTGAACAAGGTACGCGTCCGATCACGCTTGAATATTGGGGTGATGAGGAAGATGCTGTCGAGATCTATCGCGGCCTTGGCTTTGAACTGGTTCATCAACAAAATACGTATCATCGTAAGGAATTGAGATGAGATTTCTGATCGCAGGTCTTGGCTCGATCGGTCGAAGACACTTTCGTAATTTAATTTCCCTCGGGGAGAAAGACATCGTCCTGTTGCGCACGCGCAAGGCAACGCTGCCGGATGATGAACTGGCGGGCTATCCCGTCGAGTCCGATTTGCAGGAGGCGCTCAAAAAACATCAGCCCGACGCGGTGATTGTTGCCAACCCGACTTCGATGCACCTGGATATTGCGCTCCCTGTCGCAGAGGCGGGATGTCACATCCTGCTCGAGAAGCCAGTCTCTCACTCGCTCGACCGCCTCGATGTTTTACGAAAGGCAGCAGAGAAAAGCGGGAGCAAAATCCTGGTTGGATTTCAATTCCGGTATCACCCGACGCTCAACAAGGCGCGTGAGCTGATTCGATCAAATGCCCTTGGCAAGATACTCACGGTTCACGCGCACTGGGGAGAGTATTTGCCGCAGTGGCACCCGTGGGAGGATTATCGCCAGAGTTACGCAGCGCGCGCCGACCTCGGCGGCGGCGTGATCGTCACGCTGACGCATCCGCTGGATTACCTGCGCTACCTGCTTGGAGAAATGGAAGCTTTGTGGTCGTTCAATGGACACATTTCCCCGCTCGAAGTGGATGTAGAAGATGTCGCAGAGATCGGTCTCAAGTTTGCAGGCGGGGCGGTCGGCGGCGTACATGTCAATTATTTCCAGCGCCCGCCTGTCCATCGCCTGGAAATCGTTGGAACGGATGGGACCTTGCACTGGGATAACGCCGACGGGATTCTGCATCACTACAAAGCCCCTGCGTCCTTCGGTTCCTTCTCAGATAACCCACGTGCTCCCGTTATTGAATCATATTCTCCGCCCGAAGGCTTCGAGCGAAACCAGCTCTTCGTGGCGCAGGCACGTCATTTCATCGACGTCGTGCGCGGGGAGGCTGAACCAGTCTGCAGTCTCGAGGATGGCGTGATGGCGTTGCAGCTCGCGCTGGGGGCGTTTCGGTCGCAGAAAATGCGGCAGGTTGTCAACTTGATAGATGCGCCATAAATCGGTCAGGTGAGCTGCCGCGCCAACTCGGCTCGAGCATAGGCGAGGAGCTTTTGTGCTAAAATTTTGACTATTCTTCAGGGGTAAGGGTTTGCGTAAACTATTATCCTCTGGAAGTTCAGCGTTCAATATGGTCAACAAGACACCTCGTCCTCATTCTCCCCTGTTCAAAAGTGATTCGGAAAACAACTTTTCACAGATTTTTTCTGTGATCGTTCTCTTGATTGTTATCGTTGTGACCTTGGTGTTCGAGAACAGGGTTACGGGCCTGGAGCCAGGCTATGACGATGCCCAGCCAAAGCACCATGGCTGGGTCACTGCGAATACACTTGCCATTATTAGCAAGGCAACCCCGCGGAACTATTTTGTAGGTTATGCATTGGCATTCCGGGATGATGAAAACCGGGCAACATATGAATATTTTGACCGCTACCCCGTGTTCTTCAGCGCCCTGTTCAATCGGGCGTTATCCCTGACTGGTAATCTGGCAGATAAGCTCTATCTCGCCAAGCAGATCATGAATTTGATTTTTCTTGGAACGCTCATCCTTGCCTTTTTGATCGTGGACAAACTTATCAAAAACAAGCCTCTTGCATTGACCGTTGTCCTGCTTGCGTTCTCCAATCCCTATTTACTTTGGTATAAGGACATGGTGCATTTCGATCAGCCGGCCCTGTTAGGATTTTTGCTCCTGATCTATGCCATTGCTTTATACAAGCTGGACGGGGTGAGACTTCCCCTGTACATTGCCACTTTCATCGCGATCGGCTCAGGGCGCGGTTATGCCTCCTACTCCATCCTGTTCCTGTGGCTTGCGTTGGAAATATTTTTGATCCTCAAAGGAAAAGC
>DATKED010000264.1:0-9864 GCA_035512375.1 Anaerolineales bacterium | reverse complement strand
CTTTATCATTGTCTATCAAGCTTCCGTGATCGAGGGTGCATTGAAGCCTGATGATGACGCGGATGCGGTGGAATGGTTTGGGCGCGAGAACCTTCCACCACTTGCTTTTCGCGCGACACAGAAAGTGCTAGAATCATTTTATGCTTGATGTACGTCCTTCGCCCATTGCAGGAAAATGGTATGAGGCAGATCCCAACATGTTGGCGCGCATTGTGGATGAATATCTGGATGAGGCGCAACTGCCTGAGTTGGATGGGGATGTGATCGCCGTCATCGCGCCGCACGCAGGACACACGTATTCAGGCGCAATCGCGGGATATGCTTTTGCAGCGCTGCGTGGACGAAGCCCCGATCTGGCTGCCGTCATCGCGCCGATGCATCATCCATACCATGAACTGTTAATTACCACGGCACATGATGCCTATACTACGCCTCTTGGCGAAGTCTCAGTAGACAAAGATGCCCTGCGTGAACTGGACGTGGTATTGAAATCAGAAGTGGGATTCGGTCTTTCGCCCGTTCAACGTGACCCCGAACATTCCCTTGAAATCGAATTACCTTTTCTACAGCGTGTGCTTTCTTCCAAATGGAAGTTGTTGCCCGTCATGGTGCGCGCACGTGAGCCGCGTGTCTCGCAGGGATTGGGCAAAGCCCTGGCGAAAGTTTTACGTGACAGGAACTTTGTCATGGTCGCCAGCACGGACCTCTCTCACTTCTACAACCAGCAGACCGCCCTCGCCTACGACCGTGCCATGCTGAATACAATCGAATCCTTCGACCCCGATGGTGCATTTGACCTGGAGCGCGCCGGCAAAGGCTTCGCCTGTGGTCTCGGCGCCTTCACTGCTGTGATGTGGGCTGCCCGCCAACTCGGTGCGGACAAGGTGAAGGTCTTGCGCCATGCCACATCAGGCAATGTGACAGGGGATTATTCGTCCGTTGTTGGCTATAGTGCAGCGGTGATTTTGAAGGGGAGATAACTCATGGCAGTTACGACGAAAATAAAAACAGCGCGGATATCAGCCCGCGCTGTTTGTGTAGTATCTTCCTAGTCCATTAGTTCCCGCGGAATATTACCGCCGTTCTCGGCGATCTTTCTCATCACCGTCTTGTGGAGCCAGGTGTTCATTCTGGCTGAGTCGCCCATCACATCGTCGGGGGCGCCCAGCTCCCTCGCCAGTTCTGTGCGTGCCTCCCGGCTGTTATCGATCTCGAGCAGGGAGAGCAGGTCTGCGATCGACTGCTTCCAGTTCAGACCCGTCCCCTTTGCCTTTTGCTCCAACTGTTTGACCACATCTACCTCTGAGATCGCCTTTGGAGCAGCAGCTGGTCCGCCGGGCTGCCTGGCGATATCGTCCTTTACCCCTCTTTCAGCAACACCTGTAGTCCTTGAGCTGGTGCCAACCGTGGGACGGGAAGCAGCCGGCTTGGCAGGAGTTGTAGTTTTCGGGTTTGGCGCTGTGGCGGTGGGTTTGCGAGGCATCGAACCGGTGGTACCGGCAGTGCCTGTGGAAGCGGGCTGTTCTTGTTCCTTTTCCTTGCGCAGCCCAAGCTTATCGAGAATTTTACTGAACAGACTCATGGGAAATCCTTTCACTTATTTGGTATATCAATATGGAGGAATAATGAAGACTTCTATGATCCCCTCCCTAAGACAAACTCATTATAAGTCATTATGACCATACAATGTAAGTAGGGTAATACCTTATTACTGCAAAGCAAATTCCTGGCTGTGGGGATTGCTTCGCACGCACTGACAACAACAATTTCACGTTACAATCATCTCGATGACTACCTTCGTTCAAATTGTTGTCAACGTTCCCGCAGTTTCGGGGATATTTGATTATGCCATTCCTGAATCTCTTTTAGGGCAGGTTGGGGTTGGGCATCTCGTCATTGCACCGTTTGGAAAGCAGACTGTGCAGGGCGTGATCTTTCGCTTTATTTACCAGCCATCGGTTCCAGAAGTCAAAGAGATCATGGAACTCGTCGACCCTGCGCCCGTGATGACCCAGGCCCAGATCGCCTTAGCAGAAGCGCTGACAGAATCCACATTTTCATCGCTGGCTTCTATCGTCAGTTTGTTTTTGCCAGTAGGCTTAAGCCAGGAAGCAGATACGATTTACGATATTCGAGAAACGAACCTCGAGACCCAAAGATCGAATATTGAAGCTTCGAGTATCGCCTCTCGAATCATAAAGTTGATCCAGGAACGCGGTCCCTTACGCGGCCGTCAAATCGATACGCACTTCCGGAAAGTGGATTGGCGCAGGGTGGCAAGTCATCTTGTGAAGAAAGGGGTGCTTGAGTCGCAGTCTGTATTGCCACCTGCACGTGTGAGAACGAAACACATCAAGACCGCGCAATTGGCTGTCGCGCCTGAGGCTGCCGAAGCGGCATTGGATGATCTTGGCAAGACCGATTCCACGCAAACAAGGCGGAAGAAGGCGTTGCACTTTCTGATGCAGGTGAAGGACGCGATCAATGTATCATGGGTCTATGCCGAAAGTGGGAGTAATCTCGCCGACTTGCAGGAGCTTGCAGAACGCGGGTTGATACGATTATTCGAGACGGAGATATTTAGAGATCCACTTGCGGAAACAAGTAAGCAAGTAGCCAGATATACAAGTAAACAAGTGGAAGAACTAACGTCTGAGCAGGCATCTGCGCTTAAAGAAATAAACAATGCCATTATGTCGCTCGATACGAATCACCCGTTCCTGCTCCAGGGCGTCACTGGCTCAGGCAAAACGGAGATTTATCTGTGCGCGACCGAGGAAGTTATCAGGCAGGGGAAGCAGGCGATCATTCTTGTCCCTGAGATTGCGCTCACGCCGCAAACCGTTCAGCGCTTTTTGAGTCGTTTCCCGGGGCAGGTGGGGTTGGTCCATTCGAAGCTGTCGGAGGGGGAGCGCTACGATACCTGGCGACGCGCCCGCGCGGGACTGCTAAAAGTGATTATTGGCGCACGCAGCGCATTGTTCTCGCCTCTGCCGAACATCGGTTTGATCATTGCGGATGAGTGTCACGACTCATCTTACTATCAAGCGGATCCGCCGTTTTATCATGCGGTGACTGCCGCGCAAATCTACGCGCGGCTGGCAGGCGCGGTGTGCGTTCTTGGGAGTGCGACACCGACTGTGATACAACGCTATCAGGCTGACGAAAGCGCGGGGGTCAGGGCATTAAGGCGACTCGAACTGCCTCGCCGCATTTTCGAAGCGGGAATGCCTCCGGTCCAGGTTGTGGATATGCGCGATGAACTGAAAGCGGGTCAACGCGGGATCTTCAGCCGGCTCCTGCTCAAGGAGCTTGAGTCCACCCTCGAGCGCGGTGAACAGGCGATCCTGTTCCTGAACCGACGCGGCAGCGCGACCTATATCTTTTGCCGCGACTGTGGGCACGTCCTGCGCTGTCCCAACTGCGATACACCATTGACTCTGCATGTGGAAGAAAAGGAACGATTGCTCTGTCATCACTGTGGATATGAACGCGGCAAGCCTCACGCTTGCCCCGCATGCGGCGGGAGACAAATCCGTGAGTATGGGTTGGGAAGCGAGAGAGTGGAAATGGAAGTTAAATCAATATTTCCAGAGATCCGCACCTTGCGCTGGGATTGGGAGACGACGCGCGAAAAACATTCCCACGAGATGATCCTGACACATTTCGCCGCCCAGCGCTCAGATGTATTGATCGGCACACAAATGCTCGCGAAAGGATTGGATTTGCCGCTTGTGACCCTGGTTGGTATTGTGCTTGCAGATGTCGGCTTGTATTTGCCCGATCCTTTTGCAGGCGAACGTGTCTTTCAAGTGCTGACGCAAGTGGCGGGACGCGCGGGTCGCAGCGAACGTGGCGGGAAGGTTGTTCTTCAGACCTTTGATCCTGCCAATCAAGTGATCCAGTCTGCGGCAGGTCATAACGTCAATGGTTTTTATCAATACGAATTGGAACAGCGCAGGCGACTGGGATATCCACCTTTCTCGAGCCTGGTCCGACTGGAATTCCGTCACCAGGATGCATCCACTGCTCATTCAGAAGCGCAGAAACTCGCAAGCAAGCTTGGAGAATTGCTGGTCAGGGGTGCCTGGAAACAGACCACGATGATCGGTCCAGTTCCATCGTTCTTCGCAAAGCTTGGTGGTTACTATCGCTGGCAGATCATCCTGCGCGGACCTGATCCCGTCTCAGTTTTGAGAGAAGACCAGTTCGCCCGCTGGTTAATGGATTGGCGGGTTGAAGCAAACCCCATAAGTTTGCTATAATCGATAATACGTTATGTCATCGTAAAACATAGGAGAATACATCATGGAATCCTTTTCCCGAGGTTGGTCTTTCTTGAAACAAGCCTGGAGTATGGCATTCAAGGATAAAGACCTTATCAAACCTTCCATTTATGCGTTGATCGTTGGAACGATTGTCTCTGTGATCGGATCCATTCCCATTATCATCGTTGCTTTTTTTGTCGGCGACGCAGGGCGCATTGGACAGATCATCCTGGCGGTGATGGGCGCGTTCCTGGTCTTTGTAAATTTTGTCATTACGTATGTATTCTCCGGTATGACGGTTTACTTGATCTATGAATACCTCACGAAGGGCGATGGTCGCATGAGCACAGCCTGGTCCATTGTCCGGCGAGATTTCTTCGACCTGGTTACGCTTGCGGCGGTATCCACCGGCGTCAACTTGCTGAAGAATGCAGCACGAAGAAACCGGAGACGGGGTGGGATCGCTGCAGGTCTTATCAGCGCGGCAGCCGGTTTGTTGGAAGTCCTTTGGACGGAAGCCGCTTTTCTGATCCTGCCTGCGATGGTGATCGAAGATATGAATCTGTCCAATGCCGCAAAGCGCGTCGCACAGATCGTGAAGGATAATTTGTTACTGGTTGGCGTTAGCACGGTGGGCGTACGCGCAGTCACCGGGCTGATCGGTCTTGTCCTGGGCTTTGGAGGCGCAGTATTGGGCTTTGCAGTGGGCTACGGCATGATCGCTATTCTCGGTACCGGTGCGCTGGGTCTGATTTTTGGAATTGGTCTTGGAGTATTGATCTTCCTGATGTTCACGATGGTTGCCAGTGTGATCAGCACTTACACCTCCACTGCTTATCATACCTGCCTGTATCTCTGGGCGCGCGATGTTGAAGTTGCCCAAAAAGCGGATCAACCCATTCCAGTCGCTGCTCCCGCGCCATTGGCAGCAGTGCTCGGATAAAAGCCCAGCCTTGTTCCGTCTTTCCTCAATCCATGAAAGAAAAACAAGGCAATATCATAAAAATCATTTAGAATCTCTGTAAGGAACTGCATGCAACCACAACGACCTAAAGAACCTCGCCGCGAAATGATCACATGGGAGGAGGTGGATCGTCTCATGGATCATCTCATCCCGCAATTCCGACGTGAATTTACAGCCATGGTCATGATCACGCGCGGCGGCGTGATCCCTGGCGGGATGCTCGCCGAAGCGATGGATATTACCCACATCCTGACTGCCGCCGTCGACTTTCCCGCGCAGTCTGCCAGCGAACAGGCAAAGCTGATCGCGTGGCCCCAGTTCATCCAATTCCCGGCGGATGACAAGCTGCGCGGTAGGCCTACGCTCATCGTGGATGACGTTTGGGGTTCAGGGCGTACGATTACTGCCGTCAAGAATCGTGTCTCTGCTGCCGGTGGGTTTCCCGAAACGTGTGTTCTGCATTTCAACCCATATCGAAACCTGTTCGGGCGTACCCGTCCGGATTACTTTGCGGCTGTTACCGATGCCTTTATTATCTACCCGTGGGAGATTGATCGGGGTGCAGACCAGGTGTTGCTGGGTGACCTGGGCAATATATAGTCACTCATATGAAAACCCTGGAAGCGAATCTCAACGTAAAACTGAATACGCTTCGTAGAAATCCATATTTTGATGAACTGCCCGACGAGATGCTAAAAGAGATCGCCGGGCATATGCAGTTACGCGGCTTCGAGCGTGGGGAGATATTGTTTTGGGAGGGCGATCCCTGTGCGGGTTTGCACATTATCGAAGAAGGGAGTGTCAAGCTCTATCGCATTTCTCCGCAGGGACGGCAGTACATCATCCGTGTGCTCCAGGAGGGGGAAACGTGCAATGAGGTCCCCGCCTTTGACGGCGGTACAAATCCTGTCAATGTGGAGACACTTGAGAAGTCAAAAGTATGGGTGGTCGATGCTGAGACGCTGCGTGAGCTTGTCAAAGCGCACCCCGATTTCGCATTAAAAGTATTATCCAATTTCGGAAAGAATCTGCGCGCGTTGGTGCGCATGGTCAGTGAGATGGCATTCTATCAGGTCACGAATCGGCTTGCCCGTCTGATCAGTGAGTTGCCTGTTGACGAGGCGCGCCCTCCCTGGACTCAGGAACAACTCGCCGCACAGTTGGGGACCGTGCGTGAGGTGGTCGCCCGTTCCTTGAAGGAATTGGAACGGAGCGGCGCGATCCGCATTGAAGACCGGCGGATCCACATCGCAGATCAGGATGCCTTAAGTCAGTGGACGCAACCCTATGAGGTATAGCCTTATTAAAAGCACAGCGGACGGTCGAAACCGTCCGCTGGTTTTCGCTTCGTTGTGAAGCCGAAGCTTGTTGTCGTTTAAGGAAGTTCCTCGACGTTTGAAATAGTCAGATACAGTTCATCGTCGGTGGCTTCTTCGACGAAGTCAATTGTGACCTGTGTGGGGAAGCCGTAGGTCGAGTCGTACTCGACCATGACTTTATCCGCCTCGCCATTCATGTCCGCTTCAAGCTCTGCAAATAGCCGGTCGATGGTTGCATACTTTTCGAAGAGCTCGAGATTGGCCGGGTCGATCTCTTTTCCACTTTGATATTCCATCGAAACGATCTCGCCATCCTGTACTTCGATGACCAACGGCATGTCCTGGCTGAATATGCAGAAACAGCTAATGGATAGGTAATAGCGGTAGTGCGAAATATTGGCGTCCTGCCATTTTTCCTTGTTTTGCTCAATTTCAGACTGGCTTCCCAGGGCGTTTCCCACGGAACAGGCAGTCAGAATGAGCGCCATAACGATAAAAAATAGTTTTTTCATTCTTTCTCCTTTTCCCGCAATTGACGAATCCCTCTGAGAAAAAGTTCCCTGGTTCTGGCCGACGCGATCAATGGTCTTCCTAAGACCCTGGGGTATTGCTCACTGGGACACTAATCATAAGATCCTGAGAATTTTTGAAAAGCAGGGTGATCTCAATTTCGTCGCCAGTATTGATGTTCTGCTTCAATCCGATAAGCATGATATGCAGCCCGCCGGGCTCAAACATGACCTGGTCACCTGCATCAAGCCGGACAGACTCCACCTGGTGCATCTCCATCACATCCCCGCTCATTCTGCTCTCATGTATTTCCACAGCCTCTGCCACATCCGACGAAGCACCGATGATCTCATCCGCCTCCGATGAACGGATGACAAAATAGACTGCGCCATTTGCCCCTTGCGCGGCAGGACGCGTCCAGACATCACGAACCTCCACCCCTTCCGTCATTGGCGCGGCACAGCCGCCGAATAGGAAAGCAGCCATCAGCATAAACACAAAAATCCGATTCACAGTTTTATTTCCTTCTTGATTTTGAGTTACTTTAACTATAACACCAACAAAAAGACGCTGCGCAGATGAGCAGCGTCTTTATTCTTTTACCTATCTCTCTTATGGTGTCGTCTCAGACCCGGACGTTTGATAATATGTGCCGGTTGTCAGCAGGGACATATCATCGACCGATTGCGCGGCGAGCATCTGCGCCTGGCGTGCAAGGTCCGTGGATTCCGCCAAGACCTTCAACGCGTACTCAGGGTTGTGGAAACCTGTGCTGTTTTCAGCCGAGATAAAGTCCCACATGAACTGTGCCTTGCGGTGCAAGTTGCGTGCCTGGTCGAGCAGAGCGGCGTCGGCATCCGGGTTGGCAGACGCCAGTTTGATGGCGTTGATGGCATCGATGATCGCATCTTCGGTGTTCTGCTTGGTCTCCGCGACCTGTTCCTGGATGAGGTTGACGCGGCGGATCACGTACTCCGTATCCGTGTGGCACTGACCGCAGGAGGCTTCAGGGTTGAGCAGCGGGCTGTGTACATCATGCGAAGAGAACTTGGCAGCGCCTTCGCTCACATACGGCATGTGACAGTCTGCGCAGGAAACGCCCGCTTTAAAGTGTGTGCTATCGGCAGTGAAGAACTCGAATTCAGGATGCTGGGCTTTCAGCATTGGCGTGCCAGCTTCGGGATAATCCCAATCATTGAACCCAGCTTCCTCATAATAGGCGATCATGTCTTCGACTTTTGTGCCCTTTGCCCACGGGAAGGTAAGATACTTTCCATCGCCTTTGAAGTAATATTCTACATGGCAGTTGGCGCAGACAACGGTACGCATTTCCTGGCGTGTGAATGTCGTCCAATCCTTGCCCTGGGCTTTGAGTGCTTCATCCAGGGCCGGGTTGGTGACGATCAAGCGCAGCGTTCCGGCTTCGTGGCAGTTGGCGCAGCCGATAGGTTCGTCGATGCGCGCACCGATCTCCATGAAGGACATCTTATCGTATTCAGCCATACCCATCTCATCCCATAGCGCAGGGTTATTGGAGGATTTACAGGAATAGCAGGTGCCGGGTGTACGTTTCGGATCATCCGGGTTGAGATTTAGCCGCTCGGTGTTCCGTACATCTTCCAGGGCATTCATATGACCGCGGTCATCGTTGTAGTCCTTGCCGAACGGATATCCCGCAAAGAGAATCACCTGGCGCGGGTCGCGTTCCAGCCACGAAAATGCGGATGAGCCGCCATAGGTAGTGTCAACGTTATTCGTCTCCGTTTTCTGGAGCGTTGACCACTGGTTCGGGAAGTTCTGTCCCCACAGGTCTGAATCGGGTTCCATGGATTGGACCTCGATAAAAGTCTCGAAGGCGCGTTGTTGTGGCGGCTGATTCCTCATGAACATCAGCATGCCAACCAGCGCGACAGCCAGCACCACTATGATGCCGACCAGAATCAGATTCATGTATTTCTTCATGGATGTGTTCTCCTTGATAGAGATTTACTTGACGGGATAGATGATTGAATCCTGATAGGGGACACCCGAAGCGCCGCGTGTGCCATGCGACACATCGCGGTGACACTCCCAGCAGTAGCGGTCGAACGGCTGAGCGCCCATCATCACGGTCTCCACCGTGGCTTGGTGACAGCGTATGCAATTGGATTGAATAATGCTTTGAGTCTTTTCACTGGCGCGGATGGCCACGGGGATATTCCCGGTTGTAAATGCATAAACATCCTTGGCACCCTGCCGGCCTTTTTCGAGATAGTAGGCAACCACATTTTCATGAGGCAGGTGGCAATCCACACACTCGGTGAATTGTTCGTGTGGCGCGTGATACCAGTTTTCATATTGCGAATCCATTACGTGGCAGTTGGCACATGTCTCTGGCGCGCTACCCCCATAGGCTGGCGCGTCGGTCACATAGACAAAAAATCCTAGGGCGATGACCGCTGCCGCAATAGCAATGAAAAACGGGAGTTTGGACATGGACAATCCTCAAGGGAAATTACATCGTACCGCGGGAATAATCGGCAACTGGTTTATTCCTTGTGTAACGATTTTTCAGGAAAATTAGCCTCTAAAAAACAAGCGCTCGCTTGTACTCAATATACAAGAACTTATTAAATTGTATTGTGACTTTTGTCACATTTTAGCACGGAATCTTAAAATTGGATTAACCCCTCGAACTTATCGTGTAGCGGTTTTGCTTTGACTTAGCTCGTCCTGGGATCAGCGCCAGCATTCCCAGCCGAGCCTCGCTTCCATTTAGCAGAAGTTACCTCCCTTCATCTACTTTGGTGTATACATGCGGCCT
>DATKED010000263.1:0-23111 GCA_035512375.1 Anaerolineales bacterium | reverse complement strand
CCGCTTTGAGGGTCGCCTGGCAATCTAATTCCTTTTCCGTTTACACAATGATCTTGACACTCCCTAGAGCCAAACACAAGTGGAGTCTATTTTCGTTTGGTTTGGAAAGAAGGTCTTTCCGATGACGAACTATCACGATACGCAACTACAATATATGAACTATCTAAAGAACATCCTAATGAGATTCTCTTTCCTGAATGGACACTTCAACGTCTCGATCAAGATTGGATGATTGAAGTGCCTTCTCCTCAAGAGGCAACTGTATACTCAGCGAATAGGATATATATCAAGCGTTTGTTCTCCCAGCTTGGCGACAAAACTGGGAGAACTATGGAAGAATTGGCGGGTTATTTATTGTCCTGTATGCCGGGTTGCAAAACCACGATAAGAGACGAGTCTATGTCAACCGACTATGATATCGTGTGCTCTATGGAGGGTTTTGAAGTTGATTTCCGCTCTGAGTTCGGACGCTACTTTTTTTGCGAATGCAAAGATTGGGGAAAGCCAGCGAATATTACTGCCTTTGCAAAGTTCTGTCGAATACTTGATTCGACGAAATCTCGTTTTGGAATTATCTTCTCTCGAGAAGGTATCACAGGTACAGGAACAACTGAAAATGCTGCTCGTGAACAGTTGAAGGTTTTTCAAGACCGTGGAATGGTTATTATTGTGGTTGATAAAAACGATCTTGAATATGTTTCTAATGGTGGAAATTTTACTAATCTCCTGAGAAAAAAATATAAGGCTGTTCGTCTTGATCTAAAAGCATAAATTAGAAGCAAAAAGACCAGGTTGAGAAACCTGGTCTTTTTGCTTCTGCTGTGTAGGTCCCGTTTCAAACGTGACCTGCTGTGTTACTGTGACTGTGTGGTCGTCTGCTCCGGGACAACGATCGCCATGATCAGATAGACCAGTGCGATGCCGCCGAAGCCCGTGAAGAAAGCCAGCAATGTCAGCAGGCGGACGATGGTGGGGTCAATGCCGAGGTAATCGCCCAGCCCTGCGCACACGCCCGCGATCATACGGTCGGACGTACTGCGAGTCAACTGCTTGTAGTTGGTATTCATGATGTACTCCTTTCAATGATTTCTATGTAGCATACGCAGGGGAACGGAGGAGGTTGCAGACCCCACCCGTTCCGCCGAAAACGGGACACCCTCCCCAAATCCGACATGGAAATTTGTGTTGCGAAAAGATTGTTAAATGTCGGATTTCGGGAGGGAAGTTACTTATATTTCCTGCTCTCCAAATAATTCGCCAATGCTGCCCAAAGCAACGCCAGTCCAATCATCAAATAGATGACTGCCTGTAATCCTAGAAATCTGAGTTGAGAGAAACCAAAGGCAGAAAATAAGATTCCCACAATACCGTAAAAAATCGTGTTCCGCGTGTAATCCGACCTGACGCGTTGAGATTGCAGAATATTCTTTTGCATCAATGTTTCCATCGCGCGGACCTGCTCTTCATGCAAGCCTTTGCAAGCCAGTGAGTCCCCTGCGGGCGCGGTGCAATCGGCGCAAAGCCCGCGCTGGCAGTATTTACAGAGTCCGATGGCGGATTTCTCAGGGTGGTAGTAACAGACCAAAGCTATTCTCCGATCAACTGTACGACCAGCTTTCGCTGGCGCGGACGGTTGTCGAAATCCACATAAATGATTTGCTGCCACGTGCCCAATGTCAATTGTCCATCTACAAAGGGGATGGTGAGCGAAGGTCCCAGCAGCGCGGCGCGGACGTGGCTGTGACCGTTGCCATCGTGCCAGCGCTCATTGTGCGCGTACCCACGATTCGACGGGATGATTTCATCGAAGAGCCTGCGTAAGTCGCTCAGGGCGCCGCTTTCGTATTCAATGGTTGTGAGCGCGCTGGTGGATGATGGACAGAAAACAGTTGCTGTGCCAGAGACAAGTCCACTCTTTGAAACCGCGTTTGCAACCTGATCTGTAATATCGTGGATGTCCGCATTGCCTTGTGTTTTGAGGGAAAGAGCTATTGTTTTTACTGTCATGGGAACATTATATCTTTTCAGACAGTTTGTTCCATTTCTTTGCCGCATTCGGTACAGATGCGGTCATGCAGGCAAATCACTCCTCCGCAGGATGAACATGTCCATTTCTGTTCTTCTTCCCGCAAAAATTGTCCTGCGCCGACAGTTTTGATCCGAATCCCGTTTTCGATGAGACTGACCTGATATCTCTGTCTGTACCTTTTATCAATCCGCTTGATGAACGGACAGGGAAACGATGAACACCCGAAACAAAAATCGATCCCGCGGCTGACAGCGCAATTCCGTATGCTGCACCTCCGGCAATACGGAGGCTGGCTGTCTTCCTGCCCCCGGCATCCCGGACAGGTTTTCTTCTTCCTCAGGTGTGCATAACAGACTGTGCAATTCATTCCGCAGGGAGCCAGCAGGGTTGTGGATATATTCATATCTTCTCCCGTAAAATCATTACGCTTTTTCCAGCGGGTGCCGCAATACGGTCTTCAGTTTTGCAGGGTCCGCTTTGCGCGGATCGCCGAGGTAGATCTCGTGATGCTTGCCGCCGAGTCCCACACCATCGCGATAACCATTCTCCTGCGCAAATGCCCTCATTCGTTTGATCGTAGCGGGTTCTGTGGCATACGGCCCGATGTGCATCATCTGTACGCAAAGACCTTCCTCAAAATTTGATAGCCGCAGCTTCAAGAGCATCTCGCTATCGCCTTTCTTCTTCCGGACCTGTTCGAGTCCTTCGACAAAAACATCCTGCGTGACCATCTCCGGCTGCATAATCATCAGCGTATAAAACCAGTTGTCCTTGACGGTGATGTCGAACATGCCATCTTCCACCCACCACAGCCCTTCCAGCGCCATGACTGGATAATCGATCGGGTTCGTTCTGCGTTTCTTCAGCATGAATTTGAGCGTGTAAGAGATGCTATACAGAGCCCGAGTTGCCTCCGCGAAGGAAGGCGATCTGCCGGGCTCCGATCCCTTCTCAATGGCGCCATCGATCATGGCGAATTGCAGGCGCGGCACCTGGACAATCTCCACCTTTTTCGCGGATGGCTGGTACAGATGCTTCCATTCTTTTTTGAGATCCCGTGTTTTCATAATCGGCTCCTTTCTCCATCTACTTGACGCTTTTTGCTTTGAGAGCCTTTTTCAGTGTAGTTCTGGCCCATTGGTAATGACTGCTGGTGCTCGAAATGAAATAGGCTCCGAGCGTGTTGTTCCTTGTCCACGCGAACCGTCCGCGTGTAAATAAATCTTCATTCGACAAACTCTGAATGGTCTTCAGTATTTTCCTGTAGGATGCCTCAAACTCCTTTTGAATATCAGCCAATGATCTATCGCGGTGCTTCTCGAAGATCTGCTGGTTAAGCTGCGGCAATTGTGCCCAGTTGAATCCATCCGCCGGAGTGACCGGCACCTTGCCTTTCAACCCCGCGGCATGCCAGTTTAAGACCATTTGCTCCCATTCGAGGAGATGAGCCAGCACATCCTTCACCGACCATGCTCCAACGAGCCCCGGCTCTATCATTTGACCTGGAGATAATCCAGCAAGGAGTTGCTCCAATGTGTTTCGTTCCGTTTCGATGGCTTCGAGCAATGCGTTCCTGGTGGTTGGTCTGGGCATGATGTTCTCTTATGTTCCTTTTCGGTATGATTTATTTTTGATATTGATTCGCTGTTGCCTGTGCCCACTCTTTCACCATCTGTCGCAGCTCAGGCGGTTCCAGCACGGTGACCCAGTGGGCAAAGCTCAATGTCATGGATGCCAGCCAGGGCAGGTCGGGCGATGAAAGCGTCACAACGCTACTGCCATCCGGATTCTCTGTAACTGACTCCCACAGAACTTGAGTGCTTTTTACAATATGTGCTGCTTCCGGGATGAATTGCAGGCGCGCTCGAATGGACGGCTGATCTTTGAATTCATTTTCCAGATGTTGATGAACATCGAAATCTGCAGGTATTTCGAACGATTGATCCAAAACGGACAATTTCTGGATGCGGTCCATGCGGAAGGTGCGCGGCGCGTTCCGAAGGTGACAATATCCGACCAGATACCACAAGCCCGCCCTGAACACCAGAGCATAAGGATCGATCTTGCGTTTAGTCTCCCGAAACCTGGCGATGCTCGTGAGCCGCTTTGCGCAGATCATGCAATACGGCAAACAACAGGCTCGACTCCGCACGATTCAAACCGGTCACGATCAGGGAGCGCCGCGCCCATTCGATTTCGCCGCGTTGTTCGTTCGGTAAAATGTTTTCGAGTTTTGCCATGGCACCTTGTGCGGCATCACGGTAAAGCTGCCCCCACATTTCGCTGACCAGGCTCGTGCCAAGGTAAACCGCAACAGCCTCTTCCAGCGAGAAGATCAGCGGCGGGATTTTGTAGCCGCGCACGAGCGAGAAGCCGCCATAGGGTCCGCGCTCCGAGTAAACTGGAATTCCCATTTCATCCAGCATGGCAAAATAGCGGTGGATGGTTCGTAATGAAACGCCAAGCTTCTCAGCCAGTTCGGAGGCTTTCCGGTTGGGCTGGTTCTGGAGGAGAAAGATGAGCGTGATCAGGCGTGTGGCGGTGTTGGTCATGTGTCACGTCCTTGAAAAGGATAAGCCGCATATATGTCAAATTATGGCATATATGCGGCTTGCAATTTTCGTCCATTTATCACATCTTTTGAAGTCTTAACTCATGTTGCCTCGTTTGATCGCGTTTTTACCATACTTCTCCTGCAATTCATCCACCACTTCCTGCAGTTTGCGTTCCTTCTCCGCGTCCGTATCCCACAACCGTAACTGGCGGATCGGCTGACCGAGCCCCGTGACGCCCACGCCGATCAGACGCACGGCCTGAAATGGCTTGCGGACCGTTCTTAGCAGATCCAGCGCGACGCGTTCGATTTCATCCTCCTGGTCTGTAGGATTGTTCAGTGTCGTTTGCCGCGTAAGGGTTGTAAAGTCCGGCCAGCGTAATTTCAATTTGATGGTCCTGCCAGCCAGGTTGTTCCTGCGCAATTGCTTCCCAACCTCGGCAGACATTTCGTGCAAGGTCTTTTGCAGCACCGCATCGTCGCGCACGTCTTTCGAATAGGTGATTTCCTGGCTGATGGATTTGGTCTCGTGTTCGGTCGTGATGGGCCGGTCATCGATTCCTTTTGAATGCCGCGCCAGGTCGCGCCCATTCTCACCGAACATGCGGATCAACTCGCCCTCGGGCCATCTCGCGAGATCGCCGATCGTGTAGATGCCTAGTTCGGTCAATCGTGCGGATGTCTTCGGACCCACACCCCAGAGCATGTCCGCGGGCAGGGGAGCGAGGAACGCCGCCTCTTCTCCGAACGGGACAACGGTCAGAGCGTTGGGAGGTTTTGCCTCGCCCTTCGCTTTTATCTCGCGCAAGGCAAGGCTCTTCCCGACCTCGGTTGCGATCTTTGCCACAAGCTTGTTCGAAGCGATCCCAATAGAGCAGGGGAGCTGCAATTCATCATGGATCCGCGACTGTAATTTGTGTGCAATGTTTTCAGGGGACTCGGGAACTTCACTAATATCGAGGAAGGCTTCGTCAATCGAGATCTGCTCCACAAGAGACGTGAGATTATGCAATCGTTCCATCACCTGGCGTGAGACCTCGCTGTAGAGATGGTGACGCATGGGCACAATGATCAGGCCGGGGCTGAGTCTGAGCGCCTTGCCCATCGGCATCGCAGAGCGGACTCCCATCCGCCGGGCGGCATAAGAGCACGAAGCGACCACGCCGCGCTCCTCCGGCTTGCCTCCCACCGCAAATGCCTTGCCGCGCAGTTCGGGATTGCGCGTCTCCTCAACCGAGCAATAGAAGGCGTCCAGGTCAATATGAAGGATTGTGCGGGGCATTAAGCCTATTATAAGGAAAAAAGAGTCATTAAAGGATATTGAACAATCCTTAAAGAAACGTTATACTAGAGGCGTATAGCCAACAGGAACGACATGTGACCCAATTGCCAGTTGAGTCAACGGGAACTTCCGTCATTATGTGAACGTATTAATAAACTGAGAAACCGGAGGAGGAACCAATGAAATCTAAATTGCAGGCTGTATCCGCGCTTTTGCTCATTGCGCTGGTGCTATCGTTCATCCCTGCGGCGGCATTGCCCTCGAGTGCCTCTGCCGTCCAGGCGTGCACCGACCGGGCGCAGTTCATCACCGATGTAACTGTCCCGGATGGCACACGCTATGATCCTGGTGCCACATTCACAAAGACGTGGAGATTGAGGAACATTGGCACCTGCACGTGGACAACCTCGTACACGATGGTGTTTGATTCCGGTACGCAGATGGGCTCCACGGCTTCTGTCGCAATGCCATCCAACGTTGCACCCGGCCAGAATGTTGACCTTTCCGTCAATATGACCGCGCCGAGCGCCGCCGGGCATTACATCGGTTACTGGAAGTTCAAGAATGCCGCCGGCGTGTTGTTTGGTATTGGCGTGCAAGCCAATAAATCCTGGTGGGTGGAGATCAACGTCAAAGGCACACCCACAACCGGTGTTGCGTACGACTTCACTGCGAACGCGAATGCAAGTGGCACAGTCTGGTCCAGTGGCGCAGGTGGGCTGACCTTCCCGGGCACCGACGGCGATGCCAAAGGATTTGCGTTCAGGATGGATAACCCCAATTTTGAGAGCGGGGTTGTCGCCACGCAGCCGGGCTTGCTTGTCTCTCCGCAGCAGATCACAAACGGATATATCCAGGCGATCTACCCGGAATTTACCGTACAGAGCGGTGACCGCTTCCAGGCGACCGTTGGCTGTCAGGCCGGCGCGACCTCCTGTTATGTTGCCTATCGCCTTGATTATCAGGTTGGTAATACGGTCAGGACATTCTGGACCTTCCGTGAAAAATTTGAAGGTTGGACGTACAATGCGAACCTCAACCTGAGCCCGTTGGCGGGGAAGAATGTCAGGTTCATTCTTTATATCTCTGCATACGGTTCTCCGGTGGGTGACCGGGCGCTATGGGGAAACCCGGTGATCGCGCGCGCAGGTGTCATTACTCCGCCAACCGTGACTGGCACGCCTCCAACTGTCACACCGACAAGCACCCCAGGACCGGTGACCGTAACTGTTCCTCCTTCCTCCTGCGACAAGGCACAATTTATTTCAGATAGGACTATTCCTGATGGGACCGTCCTGGCTCCCGGCGCGACATTCACCAAGACCTGGCGCTTGAAGAATGTAGGTACCTGTGCATGGAGTACATCTTATCAATTGGTGTTCTTTAGCGGGGAACAGATGGGAGCTGCCTCGTCAGCAGCCTTCCCAGGGAATGTTCCCGTTGGTCAGACGGTGGATATCTCAATCAATATGACCGCGCCTTCAGCTGCCGGTTCTTATCGCGGCTATTGGATGTTCAAGAATGCCAGTGGCGCGCTTTTCGGCATTGGTGCGCAGGCGAATAAACCCTGGTGGGTGGATATCCGTGTGTCTGGTCCAACGGTCACCCCCGGCGGACCGACAGTCACAGCGACTCCAACGGGTCCCACCACGACGCCTGGCGCGAATACAGCTTATGACTTCGCCACCAATGCCTGCGCGGCTACTTGGTACACAGGCGCAGGACAGATCCCGGCATCGCAATGTCCCGGGACGGATGGTGACGCCAAAGGGTTCGTGCTCAAGGTCAGTAACCCCAAACTCGAATCGGGAGCCACCGATCCGCGACCGGGCATTATCACCTTCCCGCAGAACGTTCAGAACGGGTATATCCAGGGTTTCTTCCCACCGTTTCGAGTGCAGACTGGTGACCGATTCCGTTCGATCATCAACTGCGAAGCCGGCGCAACGAATTGTTATGTTGTCTTCCGCCTGGACTATCAGACCGGAAATGATCCCATTCGGACCTTTTGGGGTCCGTTCCTTGAGCGGTATGAGGGCAAATTCTACTCAGTGGATGTGGACTTAAGCTCGTTGAACGGCAGGGATGTTAAGTTCATCCTGACGGTGCTTTCGTATGGTTCGCCTACAGGCGACCGCGCCCTGTGGGTGGGTCCGCACATCTATCGTGTGGGCGCGTCGCCAGCCACGTCTGTTCCAACTACGGCGGTATCGACGACCCCAGCCACTCCTGTCGCGACCACTGCTGTACCGACCACCGCTGTACCTGGTAGCGCAACAGTCACAAACACGCCGGTTACTCCGTCGGCGACTCCGGCTACACCCTCTGCAACGCCTGACACGCCAAGTCCAACCGCGACAACAGGTTCAACAACGGGTCTGTATCAGAACACAAAATATAATTTCAAGTTCACTTTGCCCTCCGGAGCAAACATTGTCAGCCAGTCAGATAATACCGGGCGTGTGACCCTGCCGATCGTCACAGCAGGGACGAACCTTCTTTCGAAGTATATTCAAATCCATGTAGTCGAAGACGCGAATCCTTGCGTTAGTCCGGCAGTAGATGGTATACCATCTACAACTGAGAATGTCACCATCAACAGCATTCCGTTTGTCAAAACGACAGGTCAGGGCGCTGCTGCAGGCAACCGATATGATTGGACTGCCTATGCAACAACCAGCAACAATGCCTGTATCAGCCTGGCATTCATCCTGCATTCTGCAAACCCCGGGAATTATGCAACGCCGCCGCCGGTGTTCGATATGGCGGCAGAATCTGCTGTGATCGGTACAACCATGTCGACATACAGTAAGATCAGTTAGCTCGGCTTTGCTTCTTTCCGGATGCATCGACAAGTTCTGCATAAGCTTGGGCCTGGTCCGTGTGGGCCAGGCCTTTTTCTTCCCTCAACTTTTCTCGCAAAGCATTCGACTGCGTAGCGTGCCTCTGGCAGATGTTTATCTACAACAATGTCATCCAATCGATCCACTCTTCTCCTTGCTGACGATGATCCGACCATCGCGGATAGCCTCGCGCCGTTCCTTGAGCGGGCGGGATTCCATGTGCTGGTCGTTTCAGACGGTGTCAGCGCATTGGAAAAAGCGCAAGCCCATCATCCCGAACTGATTATCCTCGATGTGCTCATGCCGCGCATGGATGGACGCGAAACGCTGCGTCGCCTGCGAAAAGCCAAAATCTGGACTCCGACCATCCTGTTGACGCAGGTTGGGGAGGCTTCTGAACGTGCCCTGGCTCTTGAAGAAGGCGCGGATGATTATCTTAACAAGCCATTTGACCCGCACGAATTGCTGGCGCGCATTCGGGCTGTGCTGCGGCGTGTGCGTCCTGGAGAGCGTTCCCTCTCTGCTGCGTGGCTGCTGAGCGCGAATGACCTCTCCCTTGACCGCCGCGCCCGCCGTGCCACACTGGCAGGCAAGACCCTGGAGCTAACCCCCAAAGCTTTATCGGTCCTTGAATATCTGATGACACACCCCGATGAGGCGGTGACGCGCGAACGTTTGCTGGAGGCAGTCTGGGGTTGGGAATACCCCGCCGGCACGCGCACCGTAGACACGCGCATGGCTGAACTTCGCCGCGCCCTGGATGATGACCCTGCTGACCCGCGGTTTATCGAAACAATTCCCGGGGAGGGCTATCGATTCATTGCACCAGTCCACGGAGAGGGGTAAGATTATTCCCGTATGCTCAAAAGAAGCTGGGTCAATTTATTGCTGGTGTTTCTGCCTCTGGTCGCGGGGGTGGTCGAGTTTATATTGATAAACGCCCTCACCCAGTCGCTGCCGCCGTTCATGGTGACAGCCGATTTTGGGATCTTTGCTTTTGTCTTTGGCATGACCATTCGGAACCTTGGCACTGTCGCCCTACTAATGGGGATCTTTATCACAGGTGTGTTATTGATCTTTTACAACCGGTCCATTCGCCGTCAGGAGAAGACTCAAATGATGGTTGAGGATGCAAAGCGCGATGCAGAACAGGGACGCCGGCGCTTTCTGCGGCGGCTGGACCATGAGATCAAGAATCCGCTCACCGGGCTGCGCGCCGCGCTGGTCAATATGCAGGAGGTGAATACCAACATGGATCGTCAACGCGCGGTCGAAAATGCGAACCATGCGGTGGAACGCCTGACGCGGTTATTGACGGATCTGCGAAAGCTGTCTGATCTGGGCGAGCGTCCGATCGAGCTCTGGCAGGTGGATGTGCCTGACTTATTGCAGGATGTGGTGGATGCCGCGCATGTATTGCCCGCGTATGATGGACGCGAAGTCAATCTGCTGATCCCCAAAGTGCCATCGCCGTTTCCAACGATCACTGGGGACCGGGATCTGCTGGTCCTCGCGGTCTATAACCTCGTCGAGAACGCGCTCAAGTTCACCTGCGAGACCGATTCGGTGGAGATCCGCGTTTTGGAAGATGGCCGTGACATTCTTATTGAAGTTGCAGATTCAGGTGCCGGTGTTCCCCCGGAGGATATTTCCAAAATCTTTGAAGAACTATATCGCGGTTCCAATGCGCGCAGCACGGAGGGGAGTGGACTCGGGCTGGCATTGGTGCATCGCATTATTGCCCTGCACGGTGGGCAGATCAATGTTCGTAGCAGCCAGGATGAGCCGCGTGGGACGGTGTTTACAATCCGGCTGTCGGTCACCAAAAAGGGGTTTATTTTGCGTCCGTCCAATTAACATATGGATAAGAAAAATTGGATTGTTCCGATACTCATTTTCCTGCCGTTATTGTTTGGCGCTTTCGCCTCATTCATCGCACAGTGGATCTGGAGCCCGGTCCCGCTGCTTGTCTTCAGAATTGACGTGGGGATGGTTGTCTTTGTCGTCGGAGTCTTCATTACCCTTCTTTTTGGTGTGGCTTATTTGGGTAGTTGGATCAAAGAGCGAAACGCGCGGCGGGTGATCAAACAATCCCTACAGGAATCTGAGCAGGGCCGCCAGCGCTTTATACGCCGGCTCGATCACGAGATCAAGAATCCGCTCACGGGACTGCGCGCCGCACTGGTCAATTTGCAGGAGACCCGGGAATCAGCAGAACGTCAGAAGGCCTCAGAAAATGCGAATCGTGCGGTGGAACGTTTGACTCGTCTGTTGAACGATTTGCGAAAATTATCCGATCTTGAAGAACGTTCGATTGAGCGGATGCCGGTTGATATTCCAGAATTGTTGGATGAAGTGGTGGATGCGGCGCGGACGATCCCTGCGTATCAGGGACGCAATGTGAATCTGCTTATTACAAAAGTTCCCTCCCCGCTTCCGCCGGTCACCGGGGATCGCGATCTGCTTAGCCTGGCAGTGTATAACCTGGTCGAAAACGCACTCAAGTTCACGTCTGCGAATGATTCGGTGGAAGTCCGCGCCCTGGAGGATGGTAAAGCCATCGTCGTGGAGGTGGCTGATTCGGGCGCGGGGATCGCCTCCGACGATCTTTCGAAGATATTCGAGGAACTCTACCGCGGTTCCAACGCGCGCAGCACGGAGGGGAGCGGGCTGGGGCTGGCGCTGGTCAACCGTATTGTTTCTCTGCACGGCGGTCAGATCGATGTGCGCAGCCGTCAGGATGGTCCGCGTGGCACCGTTTTTACGGTGCGGCTGCCCGAGGCAAAGCGTTAGACACGTTACAAAACTGTGACATCTCTGGAACAGGCTTGTAACAGCGGGGGAGTATAGTATATGTATGAAAGGTTTGCAGAACGCTCCCATACCTGAAAAGATGTTGATCAGAGCCGCGCAGCGCGGGGACCTGGATGCTTTCAACCAACTGGTCCTGCGCTATCAAAACCTGCTCTTTGGGATCGCACTGCGCTTGCTGAACGACGAAGATGTGGCGGCAGATGCTGTGCAGGAGGCGCTGATCTCGGCATTCCGCAGGTTCCATACCTTCCGCGGCGATTCACTGCGGAGCTGGCTGGCGCGGGTGGTGGTCAATGCATGTTACGATGAGATGCGAAGGAAACGCCGCCAGCGTTCCGTGCCGCTCGAGCAATACAATGCCGATGGCGATGAGATCGAGACCAGTTACTGGCTGGTCGACCCCGAGTCGGACCCTGAACGACAGTTCGAATCATACGAGATGGAAGAGACGATTCAGAACAGCCTTAAGAAGCTGCCATCGATCTATCGTCTGATGCTGGTACTGGTGGATATTGAGGGATTATCCTATGAAGAGGCGGCAAATGCCGCACATGTGCCGGTGGGGACGGTGAAGAGCCGCCTGGCGCGTGCACGCCTGCAAATGCAAAAGTCACTGCAGAGCGCGGGAGAATTACTGCCCGCTTCTTACCGGGTTGAACTGCCTCTCTCCGTGTAAATATTACATACCGTCCCGAAGGCCTGAGGATTTTTAAAGGAACCTTCGGGACGTTTTATCCCATTGAAGGAAAAATAAATGCGCCGATTCTTTGCCCTGTTCATCGCGCTCAGTCTGCTCACGAGCCTGCTCGTGTCAGCCTGCGGCACACTGGAAATATCGCTCGCCACGCCTCCGCCTGAGATTACTGACGTCCCGGTTGGCGCCGTCCTGGAAGCGACGGCTGAGCCCGCTCTTTCGATGACTTCTTCCTCCGAAGAGATTCGCGCAGCCATGCTGCAAAGTGCAGCCGGGTGGAAGACCATTTGGATGGATGGCACGATCACACAATATGCACTGGATGGATCGAATGCGGAGCCGCATGTTTCGCGAGAACAAGCCTGGATCGACCTGCCTACCAGCCGTTTTCGCATTCTGGCTGGACTTTTAGATGGAACAGTAGAAATTCTTAAAGCTTCTGATGGCATGACCGTTCTCGAAACGAATCTGAAAACCGGTCAAAGCCAGTCGTATCCGCTTCCTGAGCTTGGGCCAGAGAAGCAATTCGTTCCAGACTGGCAGCCGGGCTTCGCGTCTCCGCAACCGCTGTGGGGACAGATAGGAACGCAGCTTTCCCAACTGGCGTTTTCATCAGACCGGGCACAGAACGAAGGTACATTCAAACCAATTGCCACCGAACTTGTGGCAGACCGTGAAACGCTGGTTGTCGAATGGACATATATTGACAATGATCTGCCCTCCTGGAAATTGTGGCTGGATACGGAAACAGCAGCCATTTTGAAGATGCAGCATTTTGGCAAAGACGGGTCAGACACGACTCAAAGTGAAATCATAGTCAATCAGGTGATCTATGATGGCGTCTTCGACGATGCGCTCTTCCGCGCCCCATCAGTGCCGCCGCAGTTCAGTGATATGGCTGGCAATTCCCTGACGGCAACTGAGCCAGCGCCTACCGCTTCCTCCGATCCTGATCCCTTGCGGGAAGTGTACTTCTTCACATCTGATCACAACTATGGCAATGAAAAGATACAGTTAGTGCGGGTGCCCGGGTCTTGCGCGGCGGGCTTGAGTCCATGCCCGGAAGCGGAAGTGATTTCGACTCCGTTTGACTTGAAGTTCAGTCTGACGTCGCTCGTCTGGTCGCCGAGTGGAGATGCAGCGGCGTTCTCTTATCCTATTCGAGGGAGTGGAGATAGAACTGGCTTGCTAGTCTTTGATCCTCAAGGGCAGCAATGGAATAATATAGTCGAATTCAACTTTTTCGACCCACCGTTCTGGTCACCAGACGGAAATTGGCTGGCATTCCGCGTGCAGGATGGGGAAGGCAGTGATGAGGTCTATGCCATCCGCCGGGATGGCTCGGGATTGACGAATCTCCTGGCAAACGAAAAACTTCCGAGCGATGGCGTGCCTTATGCCTTGAGCGGCTGGATCAATAACCATGTCATTCTGCACAGCAGGAGCAGTGGCACGATCTATTTGCTGCGCCCGGAAGATGGCGCTGTCAACCCTCTGTTCGATACTCCTTTAGCCAAATCTGATCTGGTGGTTCCCTCACCGGATGGATATTTTCTTGCTTATACGGCTGTTTCAGATCAAAAAATAGCTTTGAAACTGCTCACACCGGGCGGAAACCCTGTCCGTGACTTGACAACTTTCCAGGGCGGCTCGATCTATCCCATTGTTTGGTCCCCGGATAGTACGTCACTTGCATTCGCCAGAATCACCAATAATCCTGCCAATGGACAGGATATATACGTGATCCGCCAGGATGGAAGCAATCTTCAGCAGGTCTATCATAGTAACTTTGGCAGTATCAATAACCTGGTCTTTTCACCAGATGGAAAATATCTTCTCTTCCACGACGATGATGCGACAGGCAGGCATATTTTCATTGTCGATCTGGGCACTCTTGAACAGCACATGCTTCAAATCCCCAACCTTCCCTTGGATTGGTGGTGGCTGGCGCCATCGTGGAGATAATTATTCCTTTAGAAGAATAAAAGAGCCAAAGGCAGCGCCTTTGGCTCTTTTGATTGATAGCATAAGTTCGGTCTTAGCATATAATAACAAAGCTTTTATCAATATGAGGAGATATTCATTATGGGTATGAAAGACTCACCGAAAGATGTTTGGGCAAGCGGGGATTCGTATGAACCGTATGTCGGCCGCTGGAGCCGGCTGGTTGCCAGAGAATTTATCCACTGGCTGGCTATCCCGGAGGAACGTCAGTGGCTGGACGTGGGGTCTGGCACTGGCGCGCTCAGCCAGACCATTCTCGATATGGCTAACCCTAAAAAAGTAAGAGGTGTTGATCGTTCCGAAGATTATGTGGAATTTATACGGAATCGGGTGGACGATCCACGCGCCGAATTTGAAGTGGGAAATGCACAGGCGCTTCCGGTTGGATCAGAAATCTTTGATGCGGCAGTCTCCGGCTTGGTATTGAACTTTGTCCCTCAGCCCGATCAGATGATTACCGAAATGGCTCGTGTGGTGCGTGACGGGGGTGTTGTTGCTTTGTATGTCTGGGATTATGCAGGGAGGATGCAGATGCTGCGCCACTTCTGGAACGCTGCGGCAGCTCTCGACCCGGCGGCCCGTGATATTGATGAAGGGTGGCGTTTTTCCATTTGCAATCCCAATTCTCTCATGTATTTATTTCAACATGCTGCTCTTTCTCAAGTGGAGATTCGACCGATCGATATTTCGGCTGATTTCAAGGACTTTGATGACTACTGGTCTCCATTCCTGGGCGGCCAGGGTCCTGCGCCGGGATACGTCATGTCCCTGAACGAAAAGCGGCGTGCTCAATTGCGGGAGAGGATCTACAATAGTCTGCCATTTGCCCTGGACGGAACGATCCCCCTTGTGATGAGGGCATGGGCGGTCAAAGGAATTAAGTAAGAGCAGGATATCGTCAAAGGAGAATTTTATGAAACGCTGGCAGGGATCCTGTATCGGTGCAATTCTTGTTTTATTGATCGGCGGAGGATCCTTGATTTTCCTGGTCCCGTTTGGCGGCGCGATGATCGTAGCCGTTCCACCTTTGTTTGACCGGCTCACCGCCTATGTCCTTTGCCCGGACGCTATCGATTACTCCTACCGCGATTATGGCTTTGGCACACCGACCACATCCAGCCCCAGCGGCGGGACGGGTCATTTCACCGAATTGACCTGTACCTACGCGGATGGCTCACAAAAGGTATTTGGAAATGAAGAGGTAGGCTTGAAGGGACTCGCCGCATCATTCACCGCGGCGGGCATCTGTGGCGGACTGGCTGTGCTCCTCTTGACGATCGTTGCAGCAATTATCGGAGCGAGGCTGGTCAAGCCGAAAGAAACCCAAAGTTGATAGCGATTGCAGGTAAAACCTGAGGGAACGGCCTCATCCTGACCTCGGAGGAAGAGATGAAACTATTTAAACGGGTTTTACTTGGCATTTTGATCTTGCTGGTTGCATTTGTCGTCTTGCTGGCCGGATCCATTGTGGTGGATTATGCCATCGGCGCTGACAGGCTGGATGACATAGCCAACATCACAATTCCTGGCATCAGTGGCGGGCCAGATGTCCGTGCCTATGTGGCAAAGCCGGAGGGGGAAGAACCATTCCCTACAGTCATCATGATCCATGAGTTTTGGGGATTGAACGATGCCATCCTCAGCAAAGCGGACCTGCTGGCAGAGGAAGGCTATCTGGTGATCGCCCCGGATACCTTCCGCGGCTCAACCACGGGCTGGATCCCGCGTGCGATCTATCAGGTCATTTCGAGCAGACCCGAAAATGTCAACGCTGACCTTGACTCAGTGTATGCCTGGCTCGAGTCCCAGCTGGATGTGGATGCAGGTCGAATCGCCATCGCGGGCTTTTGCTACGGTGGGCGGACATCACTGGCGTACAGCCTGCATAACAATCAACTCGCCGCGACCGTGATTTTTTATGGCGCTCCCGAAACCGACCCTGAAGTCTTGAGGAACCTCTCTGGTCCCGTTCTGGGAATCTTCGGCGGCGCGGACCAGTCCATTTCCGTCGAGCAGGTGAACGCCTTCGACGCAGCCTTGACCGAAGCCGGCGTGCCTCACGAAATTACTATCTATGATGGACAGCCCCATGCTTTTGTCCAGGATGCTGAGGGGATCAAAGACGGCGGCGCGCAAGGCGAAGCATGGGATCAAATGCTCGGGTTTCTCGAAACGAATCTCAAGAACAAAGCAACAAGAGAGAATAGTCTTGTTTTATCTGACTATCGTGCGCCCTTTGCCTGGAAGTATTATGTCATGCTTGTCTATGAACACGCGTTGGGAGCGGCAAGCCGCATGCGCTAAACATGAAGGCAACCGTACTCGGTTGTCTTTAATCTTATTCTGATAAAAACCTTCGCATTTCCTCGTAGACCAGTTCTTCATGCTTGATAAAACAAAAATGATGTCCCTGTGGGATTTCTATGATCTTTGCATGAGGGACATTCTGACGAAATTGTTCGATATTTTCCCTAATATTAGAATTCACCGTTGTTTCAAAGTGATCTATGACCTGAGTTTTCTGTTCTTCTGTCATCCAGTCATCGGAAATGTTGTAGACGCCTTTGGACATTGCGAAAAAGCTTAACGTCGGAGCCGTTATTTTGGAATCTTCAGGCACATAACTAATCATAGTGTCTGTAATGGCTTTTCCGATCGTATCGCTCATTTTCTCCACGATTTTGCCCTCAGGTGTTTGCATAATCTCATGTCGGCATTGTTCTTCCATCGCTTCGGTCCAAATTGTTGTAACGAGGGGAAAAGCTCTTTTCATGGCGGCGAAATAATTATCCTCAGAATAATAATCAACATCCAGGCCTGGAGCTTGGATATGTCGCAAAGGGCTCTTTTCCACCATGCTTTTATAGGATGTTGAACTTCGATCATAAGCGGCATCCAGAAATATCAGCTTGAGGACTCGTTCTGGGTGCAATGCAGAGAATCGGGAAAGTTCTATGCCTGCGAAAGAGTGTCCTGCCAAGATTACTTTCTCGATGTTGAGGGTATCTAGAAACTGCCGAATGTCTTCCGTCAACGTGTCAATAGCGTAGCCTGTTTCAGGATAACCTGATTCCCCATGACCGCGTCGTGTAAGTGCCATGACATGGAATTTGTCTGTAAAGCGCGGGGCGAAATCATCAAAGTTGTGGGCGTTACATCCCCTGCCTGCCAGAAACAGAAGCACATCACCCTTGCCGCCCCAATCCAGATAGTGCAAATTGATTCCATTTACGCTGACAAAATCACTTTTATGCGGGGACTTATCCATGTTTTCTCCTTTGGGAAAGCTATCCGTCAATTGAGTGTAGGGAATCATTCCCTCTGTAGTCTACAACTTTCACATGGTTGAAAAAACTATTCTTATTCACTATTGCAATCACCCCTGGAACCTTATACAATGAAAATGTAGAACTTACAGACAAATAAAAATCTGCCCGGCAAAAGCGGGCAGATTTTTATTTCGCAATGGAAAGTTTGGAAGTCGTTTTCTCACTTTTCCAGTATCTTGAACAGGATTTCCATATGTTTTGCTGCCCGCTGGATCGACATCAGCGGCTCGGCTTTGCCACCCAGACAGTCCAGGAAGTGCGCGGTCAGCGCCAGGCTGTCTTCGGGGGCATCGGTCATATCCACGGTGAGAATCTCCTTGTGCGGCTCGCCATTTTCTACATAAAAGAATTCCACTTCATTTGAGTCCCAGGCGGGGAATTGGAATCGCAGTCCACCTTTTGTGCCATAGAGCCGCGTCTCATTGGGCGTTTCCGCATGGACTCCTGCGCCGCGCTCATAATAATAGGTCAATCCGGTATCGAATTCCAGCCAGGTCGCGCCGTGTTGTTCTACATCGCTGAAATCCACTAGGTTGCTTACATCGCGCAAATCGTTGCGGCTGAACTTTCTCAGAGATTTCAACTGCGGCACATCGTCCAACAAACCGAGATGGAACGACAAGTCATACACTCCCCAATCCGCAAACGGTCCTCCGCCCGCCAGTTTCTTATTCATTGCCCACGCGCCGCTGGGATTCCATTCGATGAAGGTGCCGCGGGATAAATGATTATGGTGGATATGATAGATCTCGCCCAGCCTGCCGCTGTCGATCATGGCTTTGATGAACTGAAATTTGCGCGTTAGACGCGTGTGACGGCAGGACGCCTCTAGCACGGTTTGATAGGGTGCCTCTTCCGCTGCCACAACGATCTGCCTGAGGCTTTTCAGCGACTCTGCAATTGGTTTCTCCAGTAAAACATGTTTCCCTGCATCCAGCGCGGCGCTTAGTTGTTCCGCGTGCAGGTACGGCGGCGTAGCGATGACGACTGCGTCCACAGTGGGATCAGCTAAGATTTCCCGGTAATCCAAGGTCCATTGTTCGACGCCGAACTCCTCCGCCGCGGATTTGGTCGTCCCTGCGCTGGCACTATTGACCCAGACGATATTCGCGCGTTTATCCTGCTGAAGACAACGCATCAACACCTTTCCGTACATCCCTGCGCCGATGATCCCAAGGTTGTGTTTTTTCATGTTGGCTCCTAAGAAAAGACCTCCGAGAAATTGAACTCGAAGGTCCTATATACCTGTATACGTGTTTACTTGCCTACTTCCCCAACCTTTTCCTGAACGCTTCCGTCAGCGCCGGGACGATCTGGAACAGGTCACCCACCACGCCATAACGCGCCTGCTTGAAGATTGGAGCGTCTGAATCCTTGTTGATCGCCACTACCAGCTTGGCATTCCTCATTCCCACGAGATGCTGGATCGCGCCGGAGATGCCGCAGGCGATATACAGATCAGGCGTGACGACCTTGCCTGTTTGCCCGACCTGGTGTGAATAGGGGATGTAGCCGCCATCAACCGCGGCGCGTGAAGCACCGACCGCGCCGCCCAACACGTTGGCTAATTCGGTAATGAGCGCAAAGCCCTGTTGAGCGCGCCACAGTTCAGCTTGCTTCTCATCGAGTCCATCGGGCGGCTGAAGCGACGGATTATTCGAAACGCCGCGCCCGCCCGAGACGATCACGCCCGCATCGCCCAGGTTGACCGCGCTCTCAGAAGCAGAATATCCTTCAACGTTGGTCAGAGCGTCACTTTTAACGTCCACTTTTGTAGCAGCGCCAGATTTGCTTGCGTCCAGTTCTGGTTTGGGGAAGGCGCGCCCGCGGATGGTCGCCATCACCGGTTTGCCTGAGCAAACCGTGTTCTCCAACACTTTGCCTTCATAAATGGGACGTGTCGCAACGAGTTGATCTCCGTCTGCTTCGAGACCTGAAATATCGGTCAGCACACCCGTATTCAAATCAACGGCTGTCATCGCGGCAAGCTCACGGGTGCGCGCCGTCGTCGGGAACAGGATCAGGTCCGGGCTTTGAGCGGAAGCGAGCGCCGAGAGGGTGGATGCATACGGCTCAACGCGGAAATCCGCCAGCGCCGCGTCATCTGCAACCAGGACTTCATCCGCGCCATATTCAAATGCGGCTTTCGCGATCGCGTCCACGCCTGAGCCAAAGATAACTGCACTTACCGACCCGAACGATTTGCCGAGTCCGAGCGCTTCCCACGAAGCGGGTTGGATCTCCCCTTTGAAGTGGTCAACGTAAACGAATGTTTTCATAGGATTTTCTCCGCAAGGATTTTATCCACGAGCTTGTCGGCAATCTCGGTGGGAGTGTCGCCTGTGATGATCTCGATCGTAGTCTCTTGCGCCGGCGGGTTCATCAATTCCGTCCGCTTGACGATTGGCTCCGGAGCGCTTGTGCCCAGGTCACTCAGCGACCAGACAGGGATGGTTGCCTTTGACGCTTTGCGGATGCCCATGAATGATGGATAACGCGGTTCCCCAATGCTCTGGACGACGCTCAGCACTGCCGGCAGTTTCGCGCTGACGGTTTGCCTGCCCTCTTCGATGACGCGGTCAACGGTTACGCTCCCATCCTGTACCTTGATCTGGCCTGCCAGCCCGAGCATGGGCCACTCGAGGATGCGTGCGGTCTGCGCGGGGGTGATGCCTGCGCCGTTGTCGAGGGTCTGGCGTCCGAACACGACCATGTCCGCGCCGATCTTTTGGATCGCCGCGGCAAGGACGCGCGCCGCGCCGACCGTATCCAGCTCATTTAAGGCGGCGTCTGAGACGAGGATCGCCTCGTCCGCACCCATGGCGAGCGCGTGCTTCAGCGCCTCCCGCGCGGATTCGGGTCCGATACACAGTGCCGTGACCGTGCCGCTGTTGGCTTCCTTCTGCTGGAGAGCGCCTTCGACGGCGTACTCATCGAAGGGGTTGATCACCAGCGGCGCGTCCCCCCATGCGAGCTTCCCATCCTCGGCTTTGACTTTCGCCTCCGAGTCGGGCACTTGCTTGATACAGGCGATGATTTTCAAGTGAGTCCTCCTTGAATGGATTTATGATTCCAGACACCTGCACTCGCTGGCACTGCCTACCAGGGCAAGTGTGCGTGCTGTGCAAGTGTTTTGGATTTGCGATTTTTTACTTTCACTGCTCGTCATTAGTATACTGAGACGGACTACTTTACATACGCCATCACGACCAGAACATCCGCTACGAGAACAGCAACCAATCCCAGCAGACTAAACCCTTTTTGCCAGAGTACCCAACGCTCCTTACTTTCCATTCGTTTGAGGAAAAACTCTCTGAAAGGATAGATGGAAGGCTCGCGGGTAAGACTATTATAAATGTCCTGATAGTACTCGTCCGTTTTGAACCAGAGCTTATACGTATTGCGAAAGTACAGCAGGCTGAAGAGCAGGAAGACGATGACAAATGCGAGGGATGGTGTATTTGGAATCGACATTTATCAAACATAAAGGATACGAAGGTCACAAAGGTGTTAAGACCACAAAGGCTTTTTCTTTGTGTTCCTCATCTGCACTCCCTAGCACTGCCCACCAGGACAGGTGTGCGTGCAGTACAAGTAGTGCCCTTCGTGTTTAAAGATCTTATCCCTGCCAGAACGCCTCATCATACGCGGGCAGTTCACAGCGCAGGGGCTTATCTGTCCGTTCGCCCAGCGCATAGCCAGACTGGATCAGGGACTGGATCTCAGAGCTGCCTTCGTAGATCATGGCGCCCTTGGAGTTGCGCAGATAGCGTTCCACGTCATATTCGTCGCTAAAGCCGTAGGCGCCGTGGATCTGGATCGCTTCATTGGCGGCGTGGAAGGATGCTTCCGTGGCGAATTTCTTGGCGTAGGATGTTTGCAACGTGTTCCGCGTGCCCCTGTTTTGCATCCAGCCCGCTTGCAGGTAGAGTAGACGAGCGATTTCATGGTCCTGCGCCATTTTGGCGATCTTTTCTTTGATGAGCTGGTGCTCTGCGATCGGTTTGCCAAACGTCGTGCGCGTCTTTGAATAGTTCACACTGGCTTCGAGACTGGCACGGATGATGCCTGTCGCGCCGGAAGCGACGGTGTATCGTCCGTGGTCGAAGGCACTCATTGTGATCTTGAATCCCTCGCCTTCCTCGCCAATGCGGTTTTCGGCAGGCACGCGCACATCCTGGAAGTTGATCCAGCCAGTTGATCCAGCGCGCACGCCCAGTTTCCCGTGAATATCGCCGCAGGTCACGCCGGGTGTATGCAGGTCAACGACGAAGCAGGAGAGCCCCTCAGAAGGCTTCCGGGCGGACGGATTTGTTTTTACGGTGACCAGCGCCAGATCTGCTTTGGAAGCAAGCGAGATCCACATCTTTTCGCCGTTCAGGATGTAGGAATCCTCATCCCGTTTGGCGGATGTCCGCATCGCCGCCACATCAGACCCGATGCCCGGTTCTGTGAAGACACCACATCCTATCTTTTCGCCGGTTGCCAATGGAACTAACAACTTCTGCTTCTGCTCTTCGGTTCCCCACTGAAAAACCGTCATCCCGCACAGACCGGTGTGCACAGACATCACCACACGCAGGGAGGTATCAACCGCTTCGAGTTCCTCGCAGGCGAGCCCCCAGGCGATGTAATCCATGCCTGCGCCGCCGTAACGCACGGGAAAGGGCAGACCAAGGATGCCGAGTTCGCCCATGCGCTTCAGCGCAAAGGGGATCGGCTCCTGTTTGCGGTCGTATTCCTTGATAACAGGCGCGATCTCCTTTTGAGCAAAGTCACGCACCATTTTTTGGGTCATTTGATGTTCTTGGGAAAGGGAGAAGTCCATGTGGTCGCCTCAGTGAAATTTTTCTCTAATTATACTTGACCCCGCTGGTCGAGTGCTCGAGTGTCATTAGAGGGGTGTATCGAGATCAACTGATGCAAACTATTTTATCTAACCTTCGGTCTCGATATGACAGACTTACACCGCCTGCTCGACCAACGACTTGCTTTTAAAACAAAAAAGCCCGATACCGTTTCGCCGTAAGGCGTGGCACCGGGCTACTGGCGTTGGGCGTCTTCGGTCATGACTTTTCCTCGACACCCATGTTGCTCAACTCGTCCGAATTGATGTTCGAGACGAGCAGGTCCGCACCCGCGAGGGCAAGGAACAGGAGCAAGAGGACAGATGCAATGATCACAAACATAAAATCCTCCTTTCTTCTATAACTATTAACGTTATTTCATCCAATTAGTTGTATCCCCTAAAAGTACTGAAATGTATTTGAAAGGTATGCTGATTTCAATGATGTCAGGGCAGATACATGACGTATTACCTGGCATTTTGTTCCAGGTATCATCCGAGTTCGATTTTCAATCTTGAAAGGTATGTGATTTCAATAATCAGAACATGTGTGAAATGTGTAAATTCACTTTAGGTGTTAGCGAAAGTTGAAAAGCGAACTCCTTCAAAGATTAAAGATGAACTTTTGAATGGGCAAGAGGCAGGTTCAAGGTCTCGATCATTTTGAGGTTCCACCAGATACGGACTTCCATAAGCTGTTTGGCTGGGTCAGGGAT
>DATKED010000262.1:0-4526 GCA_035512375.1 Anaerolineales bacterium | reverse complement strand
TGGCGCGATAACGCAAGCTGTTCTCTCGAAAGGCGCGCATGGAGTTCAAGGCATAGTTATCCCAGTTATCGATAACATGCCTGCGCCCTACCAGGTCTCGCCCAAAATTTACACGTGCAGCGTTATATCCGCCGGGAATACTCGCCGCATTTTCCAGCATGGAGGCTGGCACGTTATAAAACGCAATCATGATTTTGTTGGCGGCGATCACATCACCATACACATCTCCCAGAAAAGCTGGCACACGAAGTTCCGCCGTCAAAGCGATCATTCGTTCGAGGATCTTCGTGGCGTCGAACACATCTGTTGCTACATTCGCGGAAGGCTGGCGCACGATCTCCCTTTCATCCAGTCCGCTCGCCGCAAGGACAAATTCCTGCCTCTCCAAAGTGGTTAGCTGGAACGCATTCGCCAGTCTAAAAAGGAGTTGTGGTTCAAAATACTTCTTCACCCCGCGCTCGATCTGGCTGATCACTGCATCATCCACGTTCGAATAATCGGCCAGGTCAAATTGCTTCCAGCCAAGGTCCTGACGCAATGCCGCTACAAGCTCACCAAATTCCTTGCGTTTCATGATTTATCCTACAGAAATGGACTCAAAGAAATCTTTGAGTCCATTGTAAAACAATTTTCTGGACTTTTCTTAAGCAGTGATTATAATTAGCTTAAGGAAAACTTAAAATCTATCCTGGTTTTGCCGGGTGATTAAGGGTGGATGTATAGGAGGGTGACGATGGCTAGCAAAGAGGCCCCAACTTGTGTTGGGGTCTCTTTGCTTTAATTCGCGATGTGTGAAACTCGGCAGTCTTCTTCTGGTTTTAGGAGCCGTTTAGTTTACATTCATAAAACCAAACATTCGCCACATGCCTCGCATCAGCGCGTGACCGAAATCTGGTTTCAAAAACTGGTTTGGGCACGAGCCTGGGATTACCGCGATGCCGTTTGCTTTGCACATCTCTACAGCCGGTTGTGAGACGCTGGTCATACCCGCCGCAAGACCCGGTTTCGTCCCCATCATACAGTGCATCCAAACGTGCTTGATCCCAAGATCAACGCATTGCTGGACAATTTGTTCCGTGACCTTGGGACTGGCGAGAACAAACACCGCATCGACTTTTTCGGGAATGGCCTTCAAGTCCGCGTAGCAGGTTTGGTCTTCATACATGGACATGCGTGGGTTCACTGGATAGACCTGGTAACCATTTTCCTTGAATTTCTTGTATGCAAGGTTACAGCCTGTATCGCGTTTATCGGAGACGCCAACAACGGCGATCTTCTTCTGCGCGAGGAAATCCCGGGCGAGATTATCGAGTTTTTTCATGAGAATTCTCCTTTAATGAAAAATCGGAGCCGAATGGCTCCGATTGGTTCTTGTAGACAAGTGATTGCGTAACATCAGGTTCCCTGTCTCCTATTATACTCGACAATCTTGGTATAATTCGCAGTCTACGAAGTCCTGCGTTACCCATCATGCAGGCTCGAAATCTGTGCAAGGAGCAGGATGAAATATCATATCTGGACCGAAGGATGTCAAATGAACGTTGCCGACTCGCAGCGCGTCGGCTCGTCATTGGAGCATCTTGGATACACCTTTACTGATAAAGCCGAGGAAGCGGATGTGATCGTTTTAAACACCTGTGTGGTGCGCCAGTCTGCGGAGGACAAGGCACTCGGGCGCCTCACTTCCCTGCTCCCGTTAAAACGTCAGAATCCAAACCTTGTCATCAATCTGATGGGATGTCTCGTCGGCGTACGCGGCGCGGAAAAACTGCGCCAGAAGCTCCCCTATGTGGATGTCTTCTCCCCTCCTTCCGACCCAGGACCGCTCGTTTCGTTTTTGAGTCAGGGCGAAATCCACTCCCTGGAAGATTCTGAAACTACGCGCCGCTTCTTGATGATGGATGATGAACTCATCCTTCCCCAACATGAACGCGGGAACCTCGTCAGCGCGCATGTGCCGGTTGTATATGGCTGTTCGCATGCCTGCACCTTCTGTATCATCCCGTTCCGCCGCGGCATCGAGCGCAGCCGTCCCGTGGGCGATCTCGTCGCGGAGATCCGCTCGCTCGCCGCGCAGGGCGTGAAGGAAGTGACGCTCCTCGGACAGATCGTTGACCGTTACGGCAAAGACATCTCCGATGGACCCAACCTGGCGGGTCTCCTGCGCGTGGTCCATAAAGTGGAAGGCATCGAGCGCATTCGCTTTCTGACATCGCATCCCAATTATTTTGGGGAAGACCTGATGGATGCGGTCGCTGAACTTCCAAAAGTGATGCCGCACATCGAAGTGCCGATCCAAGCGGGGGATGATGAAGTGCTTCTTAACATGAAACGCGGCTACACTCAACAGGAATACCGCAATCTCGTTGAAAAGATCCGTGAGAGGATCCCGGATTGCTCCATCGCGACAGACATCATCGTTGGATTCCCGGGCGAGACCGAGGAACAATTCATGGCGACCCACCGAGTCCTGTCGGACCTCAAGCTGGATGTCGCTCATCTGGCGCGTTACTCCTCCCGCGAGGGGACCGTTGCCACCCGTCGCATGGACGACAACGTTTCGGACGGAGAGAAGATGCGCCGCTTCCGCATGTTGGAGGAGTTGCAGGAAGAAATTGTGACGGAGATCAACAAAAAGTATCTTGGTGAAACCATTGAAGTGTTATTCGAAGATAAAGTGAAGAACCGCTGGAAGGGACGGACACCAACCAACAAACTCGTTTTTGTTGAATCGGATGAGAATTTGAAAGGCAAAATTCTGCCGGTTACCGTCACATGGACAGGACCGTGGTCCATGCAGGCGAGTTTGCAAAAGCAACCTGAGTTGATTTCTTTGTAAATAGGGGTGACCCAATCGGTCGCCCCTATTTTTTGTTTGTGGGAGACAAAATGAATCAAATCCGCCCGATCGCCATTTGTGTGTTTCTGTTGAAAGACTCTGGGTTAGATGAGGAGACTGTTATTCGGGGGAAAGAAGCGAACGGGGAAGAGATGCGCGCGGTGTAGAAGGATTTGACTGAATTTGGCGTTGAAAAGTCCATCCTCCATACAACCGGTTTATTGGAAATGCTTGCCTAGGGCTCACAATATTTTCATTTCTCTTCGAGTCACAAAACTTATTCCATGAAGAAAAAAGTCGTCTTTCCTGCCCTGTGCTTCTTCTTGATCCTTGGAAGTGTCTATAACTATTCTACTGCTAAAAGTGCAAACGCCGCCACTACAAAGACACTGATTCTTTACGATGCTGCTTCGGGGGCTATCCCCAGCCCGCCTCTGATGAGCTTCACCGATTTTCCGCCCGGCGCTGCGCTACCGGCCTACTCAAGTGGGTCGACTACCATGGATACCACCGTATCGGGACAGGATACTTATGCAGGATGGGTCGCCAGTGGCGCAACGACCCCCGGCTTCCCCAGCCTGAACCGAACTGCGGGCTTTCAAGTAAATTTCACCGTTCAGGTGGAAAGTGAATCGCACGCAAATAATCACCGCGCCGGATTCAGTGTCATTATCCTCAGCGAAGATAACACGGGCATTGAACTGGCTTTCTGGCAAAATGAGGTCTGGGTACAGAGTGATGATAATACAGGCGGGTTATTCAGGCACGGTGAAGGGATTGCTTTTGCAACGACCAATGGCTTGATAGATTATCGAGTGACTATCATTGGTGATAGCTATACCTTGGCTGCAAAGGCAGAACCTATCCTTTCAGGTCCCTTGCGCGATTACAGCACATTCGACGGCTTTCCCAATCCCTACAAAACACCGAACTTCCTCTTCTTGGGGGATAACACGACATCCGCTCAGGCTCGCGTCCGGCTCTACTTTGTTTCTATAACTGGAACGGACGCAGAACCTGTTACGCCTACGGGAACAAATACCACGACAAGCACCAGCACTCCCGTGCCGACGGCTTCACCTATTCCGCTACCGAGTGTCACTCCGGTTCCAGTCACAACCCCGGCAGAGAGAGTTTTTGAGAGCTGCCCATCCAGCGGCTTTTTGGCTGCGATGATCACCTTAATGATGATTAAGAAGATCGGGCGGGTCTTTGACCCGCCCGAGACCATTAGGCAGTTACGTCACTAGATTTCGGAGTACCGTATGCAAAATACCTCCATTACGATAATAGTTCACTTCCACTTCGGTGTTCAAAAGTGCCATGGCATTGAACTCAACAACCGAGGCATCCGCTTTCCTTGCCCGAACCGTTACAACAACTTTTGGGATCATGGTATCGCTTAAACCTTCGATATCGAAGACTTCTTCACCCGTGAGACCCAACGATTCAACGTTCTGCCCATCTACAAACTTCAGGGGCAGGATTCCCATCCCCACGAGATTGGACCGGTGGATACGTTCAAAGGATTCAGCAATGACCGCTTTTACACCCTGCAGCATCGGACCCTTCGCTGCCCAGTCACGGCTCGAACCGGTGCCATATTCCTTGCCAGCCAGCACCATGGTTGGCACATCTTCCATCTGATATTTGACTGCCGCATCAAAGATGGACATCTCTTCGCCAG
>DATKED010000261.1:0-4263 GCA_035512375.1 Anaerolineales bacterium | reverse complement strand
GCCTTAGCAAACACATAGCGCTGTCCAGCGGCGCGCACCTTGGGCCAGTCAATGCCAGCGTTCCAATAGGAAACATCAATACCGGGAACCGTTGCCATATTCTTCTCCTTGCATGAGGAAAGTTTTTACAATATAGAGTAGCATAAAATTATTTCAAACGCAAACAAACGATTACGTCAATCACCCTTGGGTTTACAAATTTAAGAATAGACTATTAATTTTTCTCTACCATTGCACCATCCTTTATGGTATAAGAATCATTGTCCCTGCAGTGTTCGTGATGTTGCACCTTCCGTTTTGGGCCAACACCTACTTTTAGGGTCTCTAACTCCAATAGAAATAACGCGATAGGCCTGAGCCAAGGCGGCGTTTCTGGGTAGGGACCCACCTGCGTGAGCAGGTTCAAAACTCAGCAGCACACGGCACGGGCGGGGGCATCGAAAAAACAGACCCTAAGGGTTTTCGCAAAGCGACCCTTAGGGTCTTTATAGTTAAGGAGATTGATGAATGGCAATGGCAGCGCGCAGACCCGATTCGAACGCGCCCTGGATCCAGGCATGATACAGGGAGGCATGTTCACCTGCAAAATGGATCCGTCCTTCCGGCTTGATGATCTCATCGTGCAGGAGTGTTTGCTGGCCGGGATCGAACAAGGCAAACGCGCCGCCCGCGAACGGGTCGTCGTGCCACATGTGGGATGCGCCCGTTTCGAACTCATCCCGGATCTGCGGGTGGATCATGGCCACATTTTCCAACGCCTGCTCGATGCGCTCATGCGGCGATAGCGATCCCCAGCGCTGCGCATCCTCAGACCATGTATAACTGGCAAGCAGTATCCCGCGCCCGGTTTCCCTGCCATAATCTGTGTAATACAAATTGCGGATGGCGAGATCGGTCACTGTGCCGCCGCCGAAGATGCCCTCTTCAGTTTCCCAAAAGCGGCTGCGCGTCTGGAAGAATATCTTCGCCGAGGCATCATAATGCAGCTGGCGGATGGCTCGCTGCTTCGGTCGGGAGAATGGTTTCAGCACTTCCACGTGGCGTAATACAGGGAATGGGACAGATATGATCGCGTAATCGCCGCGTGCTTCAAAGCGGCCGGAACGTGTCTGATAGTGGACGATCACTTCGTCGGGAGTCTGGTCGATGGCGATCATCTTCGCGCCATAACGGATTCGCGGTCCCAATTCCGGCAGGAACGAACAGGGAAGGTTATCCGCCCCGCCGACGATCTGGCACATGTCAGAATAATAATTTCCGCCATCTTCACGGAACAACTCCAGGAAGGATGAGTTCATCATCGCCTCCTGATTATTGAGCAGACCGAACATTTCGATCATGCCTTCAGACCAGTCCTTGAGTTCCAGGAATTCGCGCACAGAATACTGGTCATATTCGGCATTGATCTGTTCCCAGCCTGCTTCACCCTCCTTTTCGATCTTTTCCACCAGCGGACGGATGGTTTCCTCCCAATATTTTCCAGAGACCTTCCCCTTTTCGATCTCAGAAACTTCGAAGCCCATCAGCTCCGGATTATTCACCACCTCCGCCATGCGCCGCTTCACACCCCCAATACAGACATAGGTTTGCGGATTCCCCATCGGAAACTCAGACATTTGCAGACCAAATTTCTCGATGTATGCCATTGTCAAATGATGGGACCGCGGGATCCGCATCGCTCCCGCCTCACCGTACAATCCGCGTGAGAAAGGCTCGCGCATGGTGTAGATGCGTCCCCCGACACGGTGCTGGGCTTCCAGGATAAGCGGGTCGTGTCCCGCCTTGAGCAGCTCGTACCCTGCGGACAGTCCAGCCAGTCCCGCTCCCACAATGATCACTTTTTTCCTGGGTCCGTCTGCTTCGAAGTGTCTGGAAATTCCGTCACGGATAACCTCGATGTAGTCATTGATTGAATGCTGTCCCTTCATGATGCCTCCAATGAAAAAAGATGACCTATCTTATCCAATATCAAACGAATTTTCAATCACCAGTTTCGGGCTGTTAGCCCAAAGTTAAAATGTCACCTGTTTTCCAAAGTAGAAATGTCACTTTGGGGGATGGTGACATTTCTCGGTTTAGAGAGGGGTGTTGCAAAGCCTGTGCGCCAGGGATGATCGGGAGCGGGTTTGGTCGGCAAGCGTTTTTCCTTGAGAGCGAGAGCAAGCTGTTTGGCAGAAACGACTTCGGCTTGGTGGGCTTGTTGGTTGTAAATGGTGAAGGGTAAGGATTTGCCATTATACAAGATTGTGATGTCTTCTTGAGTATTCATACACACCGTGACTTGGGCATTGCGCAAAGCATAGGAAGGGTGCTTGGTTTGGATTTGGTAAACAGTCTTGTGGAATTGGAGGGTCAGGTTTTTGGAGAGGGTCCGTGTTTCCTGCCAGGTGAGAATGCGAGCGAGATCTTCTTTCGGGGGGAGGGGGCGATGCAGATCGACATCGCTGCGCGGGGGTTCGGCAAAGCGTTGGTTGAAATCCTGGATGAATTCAGGTAAATAGGCATTGCCCGCCTCCCGGCTCTTGATCTGGCGCAGACGCATTTCTTTGGGCAGGCGATCCTGCAGGGTCTGAATAACGCGCTCGACCCGGCCTTTGGCTTGGGGGGTATTGGCACAAATGATTTGGATATCCAGCTCTTGCATAGCGCGTCCAAACTGGGTCAGATCATTGTGAGAGCCGGCACTGGGCTGATTGACCCGAAAAATGCTGTGTTTGTCGCTGTAGAACGCTACGGGCTTCCCAGACTGCTTGAAATAGCTTTCGGCCGCCTGGCTGTAACTGAAAAAGCTCTCACTGTCCACAAAGAGCAATTGCACCAGCTTGCCTGTTGCATCGTCGATGAACACCAACAGCACACATGCCTCGGCGCGTCCTTCAAACCAGTCATGCGGGGAGCCATCGATCTGGATCAATTCGCCAAAGCACGCCCGCCGTTCGCGTAATTGATGCGTGACCACCTTTTTCACTTTGCGCGGCTTCCACAAGTCTTCGGCAATCATCAGTTGGCGCACACTTTCATCCGAGAGCTTGAGCTTCTCTTTTTCCACCAACTTCTCGTGGGCCAGGGTGGGACCAAAGCCTTGGTATTTGGTCTTCAACACACTTGCACCGCACTGCGTACGGTGCAGTGCAGGTGAATTCAAGGCTCGTTTCTTGACGTCTTCTGACAAACGATTGTGGCTCTGGCGTCCACGCTGCCTGGAGGTCAAGCCCGCGGCTCCCTTTTTGCGATAGGTTTTCAGCAAACGCTTGATCTGGCGGGTGCTCACGTGCAAAATCGCTCCCGCTTCTTTTTGGCTCATTCGTTTTTCCGAGAGCTTTTGCATGACTTCGACTCGGCTTAATTCTTTTGCGCTCATCTGCAGTAGTTTGTCCATTTTCTTGTCCCTTCGCAGGGGACATTCTAACTTTGGTGAAAGGGGACATTTCTACTTTGGGCTAACACACCAGTTTCGGGCTTGACGAAGACATCCCGTGAGAGTACAATCGCCGCCATTAACAATTGAATAGTGGAGATTTAGCGGCTGGGTCCCGACTGCGGCGGGATCACGAGGTGGAGGTTCTGTCTCGCGAGAGACGTGCTAATCGCCCTCCTTCTCCCTCTCCTACAGGAGAGGGCTGGGATGAGGTCGAGAAAATCGGATTTGATCAGCGGATGCCTCTGGAGTTTGTCACAGACTCCTTTCTCCCTTCCGAAGAAGCGCAAGGAGTGACAGGTTTAAAAAAACTCTGTTGCTCGCGTTGAAAACCGGTCGGCAACGATCGGGACAAGACAGGCGCAGTGAACCAGGCATGAATGCTTTTGCATGATTGGTATAAATATGGAAGGGATGTTTTATTTAATAGCATGGCTATTGGCTAAGGCATGTCCCGGACATGCCTTTTTGTTTGCCCTCACCCCGCTTCGACTGCGCCCTGGTCTCGATAGGCCAAAAGTATATGGGCTTTTCGAACAATAACTCCGCTCAGCGCGAGAAACGGAGAAGAGAGCAAGAATCGGGTCGGCAGGAACACGAGAGGTTCATAGAATACAATCAAAAGGAGAGACTATGAACACTCAGACCAGTTTCAAACAAAGCTCTGAAGATTACCTGCGCATCGAGCAGGCAATCCTGTACCTTGAAAACCACTATAAAGACCAGCCTGGCCTTGAAGAGGTCGCGGCGAATGTCGGGTTGAGCGAATTCCATTTCCAGCGGCTGTTCACCCGCTGGGCTGGTGTCAGCCCGAAACGCTTTCTCCAATTCCTCACGAAGGAAGG
>DATKED010000260.1:0-4823 GCA_035512375.1 Anaerolineales bacterium | reverse complement strand
TATACTTTACTGTGCCTGACATTGATCATGGTTTTGATCCCCGTTGCCGTAGGTTTCTTTACCTTGCGCAGGAAGCCAGTAGAAAAAAATGAGTATGTTCCTCCTGCTTCATGATCCAGTCCAACATAAAAGCAGCGGTGGCGTCATGACGCCACCGCTGCTTTTACTATGCTGATATTATCTTACTACGATTGTCAGCGTCATCGTGCAAAAGTTCCGGCTGCCAGAGCGCAGGTTCCAGGTTGTTGTATAGGTACCTGGGTCCTTGGGTGCCTGCATATCCACTCCCAGGTCGATTGAATTGCCGACCCTGACGTTTGAATCCAGATCGTAGCCCGAAATTTTGTGGATCTTGTCGCCGCTTGTATAGATGTGATCTATACTGTTACGATCCCAGTTTCTCTGTCCGTTGTTCCTAACGGTCCAGACGGCGTCGAAATCATCGCGTGGGTCGAAGGAACTTCCGTTCGCCGGTGCAACTCTCGTTACCTGACACGAGAAGTTTTCGGAACTGCTTCCACCACCTCCGCTGCTCACGTTCGTAAACGTGGGGATGACAAGGGGTGTGGGGGTGGAGAGAACAAAGATCACGGTGGAGGTAGCTGTGGGTGAGGGAGTTTCTGTATTAACGGTAGGTGTGAGCGTAGGGCTTGGGGTTGACGAGGGCATTGCCGCGGCTGTTTGTGTGGACGCGGCATTGACGGTCTGTGCGATGAACATGTTGACCGCACCGGGATCAACCGTGGGAACCGACGGCGCGGTAAGCGTTGGGACACATGCCATGACCAGCGCGAGAGCGATCACCCAGACCAACAACTTTGTTTTTCGTGTTGCTGTCATATTTTCCTCTTCCACATCCGAACGAGATCAAGATACAAACCGTTGCTATTTTTCAACGACGATCGCAACGTATGGATAGCACAGAGCGCCTTCCACAAGGAATGTCATGATATGGGTGCCTTCCTTCTCGGGGGCAACTGCATCAAAGTCCACGGCGAATTGTCCGCCTGGTTTTAGTTCCGGGAGTTCAACCCGGGTCCTGGAAGTCATCTGCGTTCCGCTGTTATATTTGAGATCCAGCCCGGCAACCATCGTTTTGGTGCCGGTATTGACGATCGTCCATTTGATGTCAAATTTGGCACCGGGGCGGAAGACGGTATTGTCCAGGGGTCTGCGGCGGATGGTATCGCAGGCGTACTCGCGTTGTGTGGTTGTCCCGCCTCCGCCTCCACCTGAGACCGAGGTAGGCGGCCGCATGGCGGTTGCCGTTGGGATAACGGTTGAGGTGGGGAGTACGGGGGTGGGAGAAGCAGGACCAGCCTCCGTCTGAGTCGGGAGGGTGGTGTTCGTCGCTTCGGGAACCGCGGACTGGGCGGCTTGAGTCTGGGCGTTCTGCGCGGCAACGGTCAATGCGACGGAGGTCGCTACCTGGTTTGCAGTATCATCGGGACTTTGAGTCGGCTGGGCAGGTGCACAGGCAGATAGTAGAACGATCATTGCCGTTGTAAACAACAGAAATTTTTTCGTCGACGGACTCATACATTTCTCCTTATATTTCTTATCTTATTCTTCGCTTTTGACTTCGGAATCGGGAGTGCCGGAGCCGATCCCCAGCGGCTGCCACTTCTTTTCATCCTTCAGGCGGTGCTGGATTCCATGGCGATCATGAATCTCATCGAAGCCCTCCGGTTTGATGAACATCTGCTCGCCTTCCAGTAGACCAGAGATGCCCGATTGGCCCGGTTCAGGTCGTTTTTCACCTTTGAACTTCGCAGCATCACTCGGAAGGTAATCGGTCGGCTCCTCGTACGTGGTCACATACCCTTCGTAGTTACGCAGGATAATTTTGTGATCTGACATGCTCAGTAGATAATTTGGCGTCACCGGAATTTTTCCGCCGCCTCCAGGCGCGTCCACGATGTACTGCGGGACTGCATAACCAGAGGTGTGCCCGCGCAAGCCTTCCATGATTTCGATGCCTTTTCCCACCGGCGTCCGGAAGTGTCCCGCGCCCTCCACCAGGTCACATTGATAGAGGTAATAGGGTCGGACGCGAATGCGGACAAGGTCCTGAACGAGTTTACGCTGGATGTGAATATTATCGTTTACGCCAGCCAGCAGAACAGCCTGATTTCCAAGCGGAATGCCTACTCTTGTAAGACGATCACAGGCTTGTTCGAGTTCCAGCGAAATCTCGTTGGAATGGTTGACATGGATATTGAGCCACAGTGGGTGATATTTTGCCAGCGTGTCGCATAGTTCCTGTGTAATACGCATAGGCATAAAGACAGGCACACGCGAGCCGATCCGGACGATCTCAATATGCGGAATTTCGCGTAACCGCCTGAGGATTTCTTCCAGAATTTTTGGCGCCAGCACGAGTGGGTCTCCGCCGGAGAGCAGAACATCCCGCACCTGGGGTGTGCGTTTGAGGTATTCGATCTGCAGCTCGAACTCCTGACGTGAGAAGGTCTGGCCGGGGTCGCCGACGATGCGCGAGCGCGTGCAGTAACGGCAATACGACGCGCACTGGGTCGTGACCAGCATCAGCACTCGGTCAGGATAACGGTGGACCAGCCCGGGCACGGGAGAGTGACGGTCTTCCGCAAGAGAGTCCTCCATCATCGCGGTGAAGGACTGCATCTCCTCCGAAAGGGGGATGACCTGCTTTCGTATAGGGTCATCAGGGTCGTTGGGATCAATCAGGGAGATGAAGTAGGGTGTAATATCGACGCGGAACAGTCCGCTCGTATTTAGTGCCTTGCGCTCGGACTCGTTCAGCGGGAGGACTTTCTCGATATCTTCAACGGTATTCAGGCGATGGCTCAATTGCCAGCGCCAGTCGTTCCACTTTTCATCGGGAACGTCTGCATAAATTGGGGCACGTTTGGAAACAAACGGGGTAGGCATGTAATTTTCCTCCGAATACGATCACGAATTAACCAATATTAAGACGACAAACACTAAAATGTACTTGCGGAGGGTCATGGTCTGGTCGAAAAAAGCCAGCAAACTTTATCTTCATGTTTGGTATTGTAAGAGCAAATAAAAGTGGGGTCAATGACTATATGAGTAGGGATGATGACGAGAGAGTTTGTGAACAAGGATACAATTTTGGTTGAGATGGAACCATTTTCCCTTCACAGGTGTATTTGCATAAGAATGAAGGACCTCTCCGGAGAGGCTAAGTGGACGAATCTACATTAGTCCGCCACGCCGCAAACGGCGACGCGGCAGCCTGGGAACCGCTGGTGCTTGCGCATCAGGATGCGGTGTTCAGACTGTCGTACCTGCTCCTTGGCGACCCCGATGACGCGGAAGATATCGCCCAGGAAACCTTTCTGCGCGCCTGGAATCATCTCAAGCGCTTTGACTCAACGCGCCCTCTGCGCCCCTGGCTGCTGAGCATCGCCTCGAACCTGGCGAGCAACCGCCGCCGTTCTGCGGGTCGGTATTTTGCAGCCCTGACGCGTGCGTTTCGCAACGAACCTACCTCATCGACGAGCACGGAGGAGAAAAGCGCGCAGCACATGGAAGCGAACGATCTCTGGAAGGCGGTTCGACACCTGAGCATACCCGATCAGCAAATCATTTATCTGCGTTATTTCCTGGATCTGCCGGTGGCGGAGGCAGCTCAAGCTTTACAGGTGGCAGAGGGCACGGTCAAATCGCGATTGAGCCGTGCTCTGGAACGACTGCGTGGAATTATTCAACAGGATTTTCCGGTTCTCGCCGAAGGGCACGAAGGACGTGAGGTATGAACGAGTTGCAACAGGAACTCTTCGAAAAGCAACTGCTTTCGATCTCAAAGGGATTGGACTATCCGCGCACGCCTGATATCGCGGAATCTGTGATGGTACGACTCTCTAGCTCTTCCAAGAGTGAGGGGCGTCCTCGATTTATTTCACGGCGTTTGGCCTGGTCGCTGACCGTGATCTTGATCCTGTTCTCAAGCCTGATGCTCATCCCTCCGGCGCGCGCTGCGATCATCGAGTTCATTCAGATCGGCATTGTGCGTATCTTCCGCGCTGAGCCTACTCCATTGACTCCACCACATCAGGAATTCCCCTCGACCATGGTTCCCGTGACTGCCACGCCTGGCGCCACATCACAACCGCTGATTCCCATCCTTGAGAATCTCGCTGGCGAAATGACCCTCGAAGAAGCTCAACAAACTGTTAATTATCCGATCCTTCTGCCTTCTCATCCACCTGATCTGGGCCAGCCTGATCGCGTCTTTGTCCAGGAGGCGGATGGCGACATGACGATCCTTGTTTGGATGGATCCTCAACAGCCTGACGATGTATTGATGAGTTTGCATCTCGTTCCAGAAGGAAGTTGGGCGATTGAAAAGGTTAGTCCTACAATCATTCAAGAGACAACAGTCAACGGTCAACGCGCGATATGGGCTGTGGGTCCCTATCCAATCCGATTCTCAAACGGGAACCTTGATTTCGTAAGGTTGGTTGACGGTCGCGTGCTGATCTGGGTAGAGGGTGACATGACCTATCGCCTCGAAACCGACCTCAGTCTGGAAGAAGCGATCAACGTTGCTGAATCGCTTGCGCCAATCCGATAATTCACATGGAACCAAACCTCCACAGGTGGTGTATTGGAATTGAATCCAGATACACCAAAGGAGGCACGAATGTTTTCTCGTACCTGCATTGCACTCGGGCTGGCTCTACTACTATGCCTGACTACTTCGATCGCCGCCTCTGCCAAAGGAGGCTTCTCATTCATCACGATCGCCGGTCCACATTTGAAAGAATCTGTGCGTCTGACTGATACGGCATTGACCGAGGATTTTTTCACCTTTGCCA
>DATKED010000259.1:0-11369 GCA_035512375.1 Anaerolineales bacterium | reverse complement strand
ATCTTTTCTAGGTTGTCACCAACTTCATAAACTATAGTTCCTACGCAACAATTGCCGCCGCCCCAATTTATAATGACAATATCAGGTTTTCCGTTCCCAGTTAAATCGGCTCCTGTTTCTTCTCCAAGCCTAGCAGGATAGCCCCAAATTTCAATTTGTTGGTTGTCTTTTGATGAAATTGTGACAGCACAATATGAGTATAGAGTAAAGTTGGGGTCATTGTTACACCAATTTCTTAAGACATATTTACCCAAATATAAATCATGAAAAGTAAAATCCTGCCTTTGGACGTTATCTTCCATTTTGAAACAATCTATAGGATTGCACGTGGGTAATACCGCAGGCTGAGAAGTTGGATAGCCAGAGAGCGTTTCTGGCGTTGGAGTATTCCAGAGCGTTGGCGTTAGTATCGGTGTATCAGTTGATGTTGGAAATTGCTTGATTGCAGAAATGGTAATTGTTGGTGATGCTGCCGATATTGTTGGGATAGGTGTAACACCACCGCAAGCGGCAAGAAAAAATATACATAAAAGATACTGCAACGCAACTTTAGTTTTCATGTATTTTTACAACGAAGCGCCTAACTAGACGTTTAGCTGTATTTAGCCTCAATAACTTATCTATTCTGTAAAGCCTAATCTCCCGAAAACATTTAGGCGTTTAGGCTGCAATGGATTAAAATGAAATAAATCACAAACCAATTGTAGCATAACCAACAAGGAACCATCAATGCAGCCCTCACAGCCTTCATCGAACCCCCAGGGCAAAAAACTACTGGAGCAGGTCCGCGACAGCCTGCGCCTGAAGCACTACTCCTACCGAACCGAAGAAACCTACCTGACCTGGATCAAACGATTCATCTTATTTCATGGAAAGCGACATCCCAGGGAAATGGGATCGCCCGAGATCGAAGCCTTCATCACTCATCTGGCGGTGGAACGCAATGTTGCCGTCTCCACCCAAAACCAGGCACTGAGCGCGATCCTGTTCCTTTACAAATATGTACTGAAAAAAGAAATTGAGATGCCGCCCTCCATGGTTCGCCCGGGACGTCCGAAACGCTTGCCCACCGTGTTAACACCCGCAGAAGCAACCCGGGTCCTCGCCCAGATGCACGGCACCGCAAAGATCATGACGAAACTGCTCTACGGAAGCGGACTCCGTTTGATGGAGGTCATGCGTCTGCGGGTCAAGGATATCGATTTTGAAAATCATCAGATCATTGTTCGCGATGGAAAAGGGGAAAACGACCGCGCCACCGTCCTGCCGGAAAGTGTCATCGCCGAGTTGAAGCTTCACCTGGAAAATGTTCACTCCCTGCACGACAAGGATTTGCGGGAAGGATATGGAGAGACGCAACTGCCCTATGCCCTCAGCCTCAAATATCCCAATGCCAGCCGCGAGTGGATCTGGCAGTATATTTTTCCTGCCTCCCAGCGCTCCACCGACCCGCAAACAGGTACCGTCCGCCGTCACCACCTGGATGAAAGCGTTTTACAACGGGCCGTACGGGATGCATCTCAGCGTGCAAAAATAGAAAAATCGGTTTCTCCTCATACCTTCCGGCACTCCTTCGCCACCCATCTCCTGCAGAATGGCTACGATATACGGACAGTCCAGGAGCTTCTTGGTCATAAGGACGTCAAGACCACTATGATTTATACTCACGTTTTACAGCGCGGCGGACTCGCAGTCAAAAGCCCCCTCGACCCCTAGCCCCTGTCCTTTGTAAACCACTTGTAAGTCCATCTTCATTCCTCCTCTGCTACACTGGGGCGGGAGGAATTTCCGAAGCAGCCGACCACTGCGGGGAAAACGGCACATTGAAAAATTTTTGAATATCCCCTGGAATTCAAGCCAAAATTATCCCGAGCACTATAGAATGACTATAGGACCACTATAGGACGACTATAGGATGCAGCCAGCGGTCTCGACGGCAAGAGCAAGGGAAGACGAAAGAGTGATAGAGAACTGTTCGAGAAACATCGAGATGGCTACCCCCGGGAAAGGACTTCAGCATGAAAGCGAGAATGCACGATGGCAAAAGTTGACTTCAATCCCCTCCTCAAATGGTTCCGAGGCAGGATCGGCGGCCTGGTATTCCGTCGCGCCCACAACGGCAAGGTCTCGGTCTACATCAGTCCCGATATGTCGCGGGTCAAGCCGAGCAACGCCCAGAAGGACCACCGCCGGCACTTCCGTGAAGCAGCGCTCTATGCCTCGGCCGCCGTCGCCGACCCGGACCTCCGCCCGGTCTACGTCCAGATGGCCATTGACAATGACAGGGATCCCCGTCGTCCGTTCGATATGGCCTCCTCGGATTATTATCAGAACGGCAACGACCTGCTCTGGAAGAAGCACATGGGCGACCGGGAAAAACCGCAGAACTGGGATATGGACCGTTATCACTTTTATCTGACCAGGCAAACGCCCCAGGGGAGTTTTCGTTTCTACAAACGGAAACGGCGGCGGTAAACATAGGGCTCATTTTCATCAGGAGTTCCTGAGCTCACCCAAGCCTTTCGCCAGGCTGATTATGAAACCTGCCCGCGCCCGATCAGCGGAAAGACATGCCTAACATGGAGGCGGAGGTAATAAATCTATGTAATCCTAAATAGACCTTGATTCTCATCTATTTTTATCTTACAATTGCGCCGAGATAGACCGGGCAGAGAGACCAATTGGTGAGGAGAGAATCTGTGAACGAGAAACATATCCAGCAGGTGCTCGAGATCGAAAAGAAGGCTCAGGAAGTCCAGGAACAGGCGCAGCGCGAGGCGCAGGAGCTGCCGCGCGCAGCCGAACAGGAAGCGCAGGCGTTGATCGCCAAAGCGAAGGCAGAAGCTCAGGAGGAGGCACGCCGGATCGTCGCCGAAGCCCAGGGGGAGGATAAAGCCCAAGAGATCCTGGCGGAGGTGGAACGGCAGAATAGTGAGCTTGAATCCAAGGCAAATGCCAACCTCGACAAGGCTGTCGCTTATGTCCTGGAACGCGTCATTGGCAGGGCTTAATTTATGGCCAGTGGCGGTGTCACCGGCTATGCAGCGATCAGTGCGCGTGTGCGGGCGATGTACGCCGATCTGCTCACGCCGCAGGACATGGTCCGGTTCAACGATTCACCGGATTTCCCCACATTTTTTAGTGCACTCAAGACAACTGCTTATGGGCCTTATCTGGAAGGTCTAAAAGATAAAGACATTACCCCCAGGCGGGTGATCAGCCAGGTCAAACGGAAATTGGCGGATTCCTATTACAGCGTCATTCAGATGGCGCCGGAGAATACGCGTCCCCTTGTAAAGCAGTTATATCGCTATTATGAAATCGGCAACCTCAAAGCTGTGCTGCGTACCCTGGTGACAGTTTCCTCATGGAACACGGATGAGACCGCGCTCTGGGACCGTGTGCGCGACGTGCTTTTCCCCATGGGAGCAGCTTCCGTGTTGCCCGCACAGGCCATGGTCGAATCGGGCAGTGTCACGACCGCCGTGGACCTGTTACGGGGCACGCCCTACGAAGAGACCATGTCTTTTGCGATGAAAAGATATTCGGCAGAGCAAAACCTCTTTCCGCTGGAGGTCGCGCTGGATCTGAGTTACTGGCGTCGTCTGTGGGCGGAAGCGAAGAAACTGTCAGGACAGGATCGAGAGCAAGCCACAAAAATTATCGGCTCGCTCCTCGATATGAATAATCTGATGTGGGCAATCCGTTACAAGGTGTATCACAACCTGGCTGAAGAAGAGATCATAAACTATACTCTTCCCTTTGGTTATCGGGTTCAGGACACAGATATTCGGGCAATTGCCGCCGGGGCAGACGTTGCTTCTGTCATCAATCGTATTTACCCTGGAATTCCCGATGTAAATGCGCTCCTTGAAAACCCTCAAAACGGGCTTCCCAAATTGGAGGTCCTGCTTAAGCGCCAGCTGATCAAGCAATGTCTGGCGGCTTTTGTTGGCAATCCATTCCATATTGGGATACCGCTGGCTTTCTTAATATTGAGCGATATCGAAGTTCAGGATCTGATCATCTTAGTCGAGGCAAAGTCTTCCAATATGCCGGAGGATGAATATCGTCCATTTTTGCTTCGGGCAAATCAGCCTGCCTAGATTCATGTCGTTGCGAGGAGCGGCGTTTCATGCCACGACGAAGCAATCTCCTCATTTACGTTTTTTCTAAGGATCTGGAACGATAAATTTGTTCTCTACATGGAGATGATATGTTCTTTCCGAAAGAAATGACAGAAGTCGAGTTGATCGTCCCATCCAAAGACCTTTTGGCTGTGGCAAAAGTGTTGAGCGGTCATGGTGTATTTCATCAGGTGGATAGCACCTATTTGGGTCTTGAAAACCTGGGACCGAGTACCTGGCAGGAAAAAGCTGCCAGTTTTTCGACGATGGAACGCCGCATCCAGACGATCCTGCAAACTATGAATCTGTCCGAAGACTCTTCCGGGCCTCACGATTTTGAATCCATGGTCGATCTGGAAGCCATTCGACCGGCAGTGGAACGGATCGAAGAGGAAGTCAAGGGGACAAATGATCAACTGAATGTTGAAAAGAAGCGATTGGAACAGCTTGAAAGCCAGCTCCACCAGTTGGAACCGATCGCGGACGTGGATGTGGAAGTCAGTGGATTACGGAATTCAAACTTTTTGCATTCCACACTGGGGATCATCCCCGCCGCAAATGTAGGCAGGCTGGAAACGAGCCTTTCCAGAGTTCCTCACGTGTTCTTTACGCTGCGTGAAGATTCCCAAAAGCCTGTGGTCTGGCTGTTGGGACCGCGCAGTAATTCAGATATCATCGACCGCGCCGCGAAAAGTGCCTATCTGGATCCTCTGACCCTGCCGGAAGAATTCGAGGGAACACCGGCGGAGATCACGGCAGCGATCCGTAAGGCGATTGACGCCTCCAAACAGAAAATCTCTGACCTGACCTCCAGATTGTCGAAACTGGCTGGGGCTCATCAGAAGGAATTACATGAATTATTGTGGGATGTGCAGGTAAGCCGGATGATGTCGGACGCCATTGTTCGGTTCGGCCAGCTTCGCCATACGTACGTCGTTGTGGGATGGGTTCCCACGGCGGACCTGGAACTCCTCACGCAACGGCTGAAGCAGGCTTCACCGGAAATCCTGATCGAAGCGATCCCAACGGAACGCTCCGGGCATCACTCGAATGTACCGGTCGCGCTGACGACAAACCGATGGCTGCGTCCGATCCAGATGCTGGTCAACCAATATGGGCGACCAAGTTACGGGGAGCTTGACCCAACCTGGATCATGGCGCTTACCTTCCCCTTGCTGTTTGGCGCCATGTTTGGCGACCTGGGTCAGGGGTTGGTGTTGCTTGTGCTTGGGTTATTGATCGACAGAGGCATCATTCTTAAAGCGATGTCCAGCCTTGGATTGCTGATCGCCTACTGTGGCGCCTCTGCGGCGATCTTTGGCTACCTCTATGGCAGTATTTTCGGCTTCGAGGGTCATCTGATCGATGATTATCTTGGCTTCCATTTCGAACCCCCATGGCTCAGCCCGATCCATGAGATCCTGCCTGTATTGAGCCTCGCCATTGATGCGGGGATCGTCATCCTGCTCCTCAGTTTCCTGCTTGGCATGTTCAACAATATCCGCGCCAGGGACTGGCCGCATCTGGTGTTTGGGCATACCGGGCTGGTAATGTTTATCTTCTATATCGCGTTCCTTGCCTTGCTCGGGTCGTTTCTTGGCACGACTGCGATTGCGCCCAGCGTTGCCGTTGCGATTGCTGCCCTCCCGCTGCCGTGGACCGTTATAGCGATCGTGTTTGGCTTGGGAGTGATGTTCTCCGGGGCGCTCCGGAACGCGATGGAAGGTCACCGGGCGATGGAGGGAAGCGGTGTGGGCGGCTGCATGATGTTCTTCGTCCAGTCCTTCATGGACCTGTTCGAATCGGTCATCAGCCTGCTCAGCAACACGCTTTCCTTTGTGCGTGTCGGTGCATTCGCCGTAGCGCACGGCGGGCTGAGTCTTGCCATCTTTGCTTTGGCTGGTGAGGAGCCTGACCTGGGTTTTTGGATCACCATCATCATCGGCAACATCTTCATTATCGGTTTTGAAGGATTGATTGTCGGTATTCAAACGATGCGTCTGCATTACTACGAGATATTAGGGAAGTTCTTCCATGGCGGTGGGATGCGTTTCGAGCCGCTGACTCTGACCCCCAGGAAAGAGGACGTGTAGGTTCAGAAATTTCATTTGTATTTATCCTGCACCGAAAACGTTACGTAAAGACCAATCTAAAATCGTCAGTAAAAGGAGAGAAACAATGTTTTTAGTTTTTGCAGTACTAGTTGGCTTGATACCTGTAATTCCTGCTGTCATTTACGTGATCCAGAATGGGAAGACCAGCCCTGTACAAGCCGTTTCGAGGGTGGTGACCGGGTTTAATGCGTTCAACTTTTTAGTTGGAATGATGGCTGCCGGGCTTGCCGCTGTGTGGCTGGCTTCACCTTCATCTGCTCTCGCCGCTGGCGCGGCTCAGGAAGGTGCTGTCGATCAGTATGCGACGTTGGCGGCAGCTCTGTCCACCGGTCTCGCGTGCATTGGTGCAGGTATTGCAGTGGGTGGCTCCGGCGCGGCTGCGGTGGGCGCAACGGCTGAAAAGCCCGAATCCTTCGGTCGTGCGCTCATCTTCGTAGGTCTGTCAGAAGGTATCGCCATCTACGGTCTGATCATTTCCTTCCTGGTGCTCCCGTAGGGGTAGGAAGCATCCCGTAGGGAACATTCCATGAAGATCCAAGGATTGCTATGAAAGTTCTGGTAATAGGTCATCCGGAGGCGGTTCTGGGTTTCTCGCTGGCTGGAGTGAGCGGGCGGGTTGCGACCACCGCAGCGGAATTGAACCAGGCGTTGGATGATGTCCAGGCTTCCAGGGATGTTGGCATCGTCCTCGTCACGCAGGATTTGGCTGCATTGATCCCGGCCAGGATGGAACACCTCAAACTACGCAGTACCATTCCGCTGGTCGTAGAGATCCCCGCGCGAGGTGGCATTCCGGAGGGACAGGAATCCCTGGGTGAAATCGTTCTTCGCGCAATTGGAATCAGGTTATGAATCCTTGCGCAGCCATTCGCGGCCTCATACGCAACGTGACCGCGCGCATGCCGCAATCGTCATAGTGCGCAGAAAACCGAGGATAGATATTTATGAATACTGAAGCCCAAGATATTGAGATGCTGTCGCGTGCCATCCTGACAGAAGCGCGCGATGAGGCGGAGCAGATAAGAGCAGAGGCAAAGGAAAAAGCGGAAGCGATCCGAAAGCGCGCCCTGGAACAGGCAGAGCAGGAACGGAAAGCCATCCTTGACCGTGCCCGCGAAGATGCGGAGCGTTTCCGGGGCCAGGGAGTGGCGACAGCCCAACTGAAGGCGCGTTCCTTGCAACTAACCAATCGTGAACAATTGCTGGATCGCGTCTTCAAAACCGTTAGAGAAAAACTGTCTGATATTCAAAAGCGACCGGACTATGATCAGATCGCAGCACTGTTGCTCCGGGAAGCATTGGTGCAACTGAGAGTCAATAAAGCTGAAATACGAGCAGATAAAACCACACAAGCCATTCTGGAGAAAAAAGCACTGGCCGAAATATCCAAGGAACTTAATGGACAATTCACCAGTGCGGGTGCTGTCGAGGAGGGTACGGGAGTGATTGTGGATGCAGCGGACGGGCGATTGCATTACGACAACACGTTGGAGACCCGGCTGCATCGCCTGGAGGGGACTTTGCGCTCGGCTGTGTATAAAGTGTTGATTGGAGAAAAGCCATGAGTGAACGAGTTGGAACCATTACATGGATCAGCGGTCCTGTGGTCCGTGCTCGCGGATCTCGTCATATAGGTCTGCTCGAGCTGGTTGAAGTTGGCGAAGAACGCCTGGTCGGTGAAGTGATCGGTCTGGATGGTGACATTATCACGGCTCAGGTCTACGAAGAAACTTCCGGCATGCAAACCGGCGCGCCGATATTTGGGACGGGCTTGCCTTTATCCGTTGAGTTGGGACCTGGCTTAATTCAAAGTATTTATGATGGCGTGCAGCGTCCACTGCCCTTAATTGAAGCAGCCATGGGCTCATTCATAAGCCGCGGCGCACGTTTCGACCCCATCAGCCGCGAGAAGCGCTGGAAGTATGAATCCAGGGTAAAAGTCGGCGATGAAGTGAAAGGTGGCATGATCCTTGGCATCGCCATGGAAACAGAGACCTTTGAACACCGCGTCATGGTTCACCCGGATGACGCAGGTACGATCACCTGGGTCGCTGCGCCGGGTGAGTACACCGTGGTCGAACCCATCGCAAAACTGAAAGCTGGCAAGGAAGAAAAAGAATTGACCATGCTCCAACGCTGGCCAGTCCGCCGGTCGCGTCCATTTGTAAAGCGCCTTGGACATAGAGTGCCATTGATTACAGGTCAACGCATTTTGGATACATTCTTTCCCGTCTCCAAAGGCGGCGCGGCAGGCATTCCTGGTCCTTTTGGTTCAGGCAAGACCGTCACCCAGCACAGCATCGCAAAATGGGCCGACGCCCAGGTGGTCGTTTACATTGGATGCGGCGAACGAGGCAACGAGATGACCGAGGTGCTGCAGGAATTCCCCCACCTCGTCGACCCCCGCTCTGGTCGCCCCTTGATGGAGCGCACCGTACTGATCGCGAACACATCCAATATGCCTGTTGCCGCGCGCGAAGCCAGTATTTACACAGGTATTACGATTGCTGAATATTACCGCGATATGGGTTATAGCGTTGCTCTTATGGCGGATTCCACTTCTCGTTGGGCGGAGGCATTGCGTGAAGTTTCCGGTCGCCTCGAAGAAATGCCGGCGGAGGAAGGCTACCCTGCCTATCTGGCGGGCCGCCTGGCGGAGTTTTACGAACGCGCCGGGTCCGTAGAGACTCTGAACGGAAGCCAGGGATCGGTGAGCATCGTGGGCGCGGTGTCGCCTCCCGGCGGTGACTTCTCGGAGCCGGTTACCCAACACACCAAGCGTTTTATCCGCTGCTTCTGGGCGCTCGATAAGTCTCTGGCGTCTGCCCGTCATTTCCCTGCCATTAACTGGCTCGATAGCTACAGCGAATATGTTGAAGACGTAGCTGATTGGTGGCGCGAGAAGGTCGGCAAGGACTGGCTTGGCATGCGAAATCGCGCCATGGAATTGTTGAGTGAAGAAAATCGCCTATCGCAAATCGTTAAACTTGTGGGTCCCGATGCCCTGCCGTATGCTGAACGTATGGTTCTTGAAACATCCCGGCTCTTACGCGAAGGCATCTTGCAACAGAACGCCACGGATCCTGTGGATGCCTATTCCCCGATCGAGAAGCAGATTCGCATGCTTGAACTCGTCCTTTATTTCCATGAGCGAGGCATGAGCATCATCAAGCGCGGTGCTCCAATTAACTTGATCCACGATTTGCCTGTTGTGGATATGTTGATCCGTATGAAATCCAATGTTTCAAATGATGATCTGGGCAAATTTGACGATATTCAAAAAGCAATTGACGAACAAATGAGTCAATTAGATGCGGAGTACAGATGAGCGAAGCAACCGTACTTGGCGGGCAGGAGGTCGTCGGTGTTGGCCGGATTGAAGGGCCAATCCTGATCGTGGAAGGCGCAACAAATGTCAGTTACGATGAGGTGGTGGAAATCCGTGATTCGAAGGGCCAGCTTCGTCGTGGACGTGTGCTGGAAGTCGGAGAGGGGACGGCAGTTGTCCAGGTGTTCGCTGGCTCCACCGGCTTGTCGGTGGATGGAACCCGTGTCCGTTTTCTCGGGAATACGCTCCACATGCCGGTCGCCGAGGAAATGCTGGGGCGCGTCTTCGATGGGCTGGGCAATCCGATCGACGGTGGACCACAGCCACTCACAGATCGTTATGCGGATGTGAACGGTCAACCGATCAACCCAACGGCACGCATCTACCCGCGCGATTATATCCAAACCGGTATTTCGTCCATTGATGGGCTGAACACGCTCCTGCGCGGTCAGAAACTTCCCATCTTTTCTGGCGCTGGCATGCCGCATGACCAGCTCGCCGCGCAAATCGTTCGTCAGGCTACCCTCGGGAAAGTTGCCGGAGCCGGGTCAGAGGGTGAAGCAGAGCAGTTCTCCATTGTGTTTGCGGCCATGGGTGTCAAAAACGATGTGGCAGATTATTTCCGGCGCTCCTTCACGGAAAGTGGAGCGTTGACACGGGTGGCAATGTTCCTCAACCTGGCAGATGATCCTCCGGTGGAGCGCATCGTGACCCCTCGTGCTGCGCTGACACTGGCCGAGTATCTTGCCTACGAACGCGAGATGCATGTCCTGGTGGTGCTCACTGACATGACTAACTACGGCGAGGCATTGCGCCAGATCTCAAATATCCGCGGCGAGGTTCCCAGCCGAAAAGGGTATCCCGGGTACCTGTATAGTGACCTCGCTTCCATGTACGAGCGCACAGGGCGTGTCCGTACAAGCAAGGGCTCCATTACCCAGATTCCCATCCTGACCATGCCCAACGACGATATCACGCATCCCATGCCTGACCTGACCGGTTACATCACCGAAGGACAGATTGTGCTTGGGCGCGAGCTCTCTTTTGCTGGTGTTTATCCACCTGTAACAGTTCTTCCCAGCCTTTCCCGTCTCATGAAGGATGGAATTGGCAAGAGTCGTACACGCGACGATCATCCCCGCTGGGGCGCCCAGCTCTATGCTGCGTACGCGAGAACGCAGGATATACGTGCGCTTGCCTCTGTCATTGGCGAAGAAGAGTTAAGTGAAACAGACCAGAAGTACTTGAAGTTTGGACGCGCGTTCGAGCAGGAGTTCGTCAATCAGGGATTCACTGAGAACCGGACGATCGAAAGGACGCTCGAAATTGGCTGGAAACTGCTCTCCATGTTGGAGAAGACCGAACTCACGCGCGTAACGTTGGACGAGATCGCACAATATTACAAAGGCGAAGATGCCACAAATTAGTGTTCCTCCTACTCGCACAAACCTGATCCGCCTAAAGAAGGAACTTCGCTTTGCGCGGGAAGGTTATGAGATCCTTGACCGCAAGCGCGAGGCCTTGACCGGTGAGCTTGTCCGCGTAGCGAAAGAAGCCGACCAGGTTCAAAAGGAAGTATGGGCTTTGCTTCAAACCGCTTACGAGGCCATGGAAAAGGCGCGGTTGGTCATGGGGAGTGATCACGTGGAATGGGCAGCTCTCGCGGTCAATAAAACCGTGGATGTCCACCTCAAGCTGCGCGGCATCATGGGTGTGGCAATCCCCATGATCACTGCCAGCGGCGAGCCGCCGAAACTGCTGTATAGTCCGGGTGATACTGCCGCCGTTTTGGACGAAGCC
>DATKED010000258.1:0-8356 GCA_035512375.1 Anaerolineales bacterium | reverse complement strand
AAGACACAGAGATTATAAATGGGCTCTTGGTCAACGGATTAAGCCATGCAACGAAACTTTCCAGTCCCGAAAAACAATAATGTTGTTCCGTTGTTGGAAAAAGACCTGACCGATAAAATCATCGGCGCGGCGATTGAAGTCCATCGCACGCTTGGACCTGGACTCCTTGAGTCGTCTTATCAAGTGTGCCTGGAATATGAAAGCACGTTGAAGAAAATGCCATTTGAACATCGCGTGAAGTTACCTGTGAAGTACAAGGGCATTGAATTAGATGCAGGTTATGAGATTGACCTTATTTACGACAAACGCGTAATCGTCGAATTGAAAGCCGTAGAACGTGTCATTCCCGTCCATGAAACGCAATTGTTGACCTATATGAGACTCACAGGGATTCGTGTTGGTCTGCTGATTAACTTCAACGTTCCTGTTTTGAAAGACGGTATTTATCGCCGAGTCTTGTAGGAGCGGGATCTGCCGAGCGCCAGAACAAACCACCGAGAAGAGACTAAAAAGACTCCGTGACTCGGTGTCTCCGTGGTTCAGGCTTCTGAGGTTTCACGGCGTGGTATCAACCCCTTCAAGAATGCGGCGATGAAAATAGAACCTAAAGAACAAACCACCGAGACACGAAGACACAGAGATTAAGAAACTTCGTGGTTTGGGTCTTTGGAGATTCGCGAATCCGATTTTCGTCGCTTGTGTTTGGCGGTGACACAAAAAGAAGTACAATAAGCAAATCCTGCTCTGAGGAGAGAGACATGGCAAGTGAATACGCTGTCGAAATGCAAGATGTCTTGAAGCAGTTCGTCACACCCGAGGGAGGTATTCTGGCGGCGGTCAACCACGTTACCATGCAGATCAAGGATGGGGAATTCTTCTCGTTACTCGGTCCCTCAGGCTGTGGCAAGACCACATCTCTGCGCATGATCGCTGGCTTTGAATTGCCGACCGATGGAAAGATCCTCATCCACGGCAAGGAGATGAGCCAGGTCCCTGCATTTCAGCGCCCCGTCAATACGGTGTTTCAGCAATACGCCCTCTTTCCTCACATGACGGTCGAACAAAACATCGGCTTCGGGCTTGAGATGAAAGGCGTTCCCCGCGCCGAACGCTCCAAACGCGTGTCTGAAGCGCTCGAGATGGTGCGGCTCCCCGGCATGGAGATGCGCCGCCCCAAGCAGTTATCCGGCGGACAGCAACAGCGCATCGCCCTCGCCCGCGCCTTGATCAACAAACCCGAAGTTCTCCTCCTCGACGAGCCCCTTGGCGCCCTCGATTTGAAACTGCGCAAGGAAATGCAGTTGGAGTTGAAGACTCTTCAACGCGAAGTGGGCATCACCTTCATCTATGTCACACACGATCAGGAGGAGGCGCTTACGATGAGCGACCGGATTGCGGTGATGAGCAAGGGAGTGGCGCTTCAAATCGGTCAACCTGAGGAGATTTACGAACGTCCCGCGACCAAGTTCGTGGCGGACTTTATCGGCGAGACCAACTTCCTCGATGGTATCGTACGCGGACAAAATGGCACGACCGTGGAAGTTGACCTGCCCAGTTCAGGGATTGTCCATGTGGAATCGAGCAGAAAGTTCACCAACGGCCAGCAGGTGGCGGTGGCGGTAAGACCCGAAAAATTAACGCTCAATAAAACGGTTTCCGATGGTAACAACCTCAAAGGACGAGTCGAGGAAGTCATCTACATCGGCACAGACACACATTATGGCGTACGCCTGGGTGGCAGTCACAAGTTGCGCGTGCGCGAACAAAACGTCACACAGGGGCACAAGGAGATTGCAAAGACCGGCGACGAAGTGACAGTTTCCTTTACGCGCATCTCGCCGCGTATCCTCACGGAATAGGCGGAAAACTCCAATGCTGAAATATTTCCGCGGCAAAAAAGGACTCCAGCTCTTTGGCTTGCTCGGTCCCGGCGCCCTCTGGATGTTGATCCTGTTCAATCTGCCGATTCTCATCGTCCTGTTCATCAGTTTTGTCGAACGCGGTCGCGCGGGTGGCATCAAGCTTCCTCCGGAATACACCATCGATAATTACACCCAGTTCTTCAACTCCTGTTCCTCCCAATTCGCCGGTCCGGAGTGTGATCCGTTTCTCTATTTGGGAATTTTCGGCAGTTCGGTGCGGATCGGGTTGATCGTCACGTTCTGGTGCATCCTGGTGGGGTATCCGCTTTCCTATTTCATCTCGAAGCAGAAACCGCTCTGGCGCGACACGTTGATGATTTTGGTCATCATCCCGTTTTGGACGAACTTCCTCGTGCGGACGTATGCGCTCAAGCAGGTGCTTGCCACCGATGGCTTGCTCAATTCATTCCTGATGAACCTTAACCTTGTCAACCAGCCGCTCGATCTATTGTTCAATGAATTCGCCGTCGTGGTCGGCTTGATTTACGGGTATATTCCTTTCGCCATTCTGCCGATGTATGCCTCCATCGAAAAATTCGATCACACCCTCATGGAAGCCGCGGCCGATCTGGGCGCCTCACCCCGCCAGGCTTTTCTGCGCGTAATGCTCCCGATGACCATGCCCGGTGTGGTCGCGGCGCTTGTCCTTGTGTTCGTTCCCGTTGTCGGCGCTTTCATCACACCTGACATCATGGGCGGCGGCAAGGTGGAGATGATCGGTACGCTGATCAACCGTCAGTTTGGTGTGGCGCGCAACTGGCCTTTCGGCTCAGCCATGTCGCTGATCCTGATGCTGCTCGTGTTGATCGGCGTGGTTTTTTACTTCCGCTCCAGCACGGAAGAGACGAGGAGGGCGATGTGAGCGCGCAATTTCCCGTCTATCCGCGACAGCGAGTCCGGCTTGGCGCACGAATCGGCAACTGGCTGTTGAGCACGAATGCCGTCTTGTTGTTCGGATTTCTCTATCTGCCGGTTTTCATCCTGATCGTCTTCTCGTTCAACAACACGCGTTCCATCGCTGTGTTCACGGGCTTTTCCACGGAATGGTACACATCGCTGGCAGCAAACAGCGAACTGCTCGACGCGGCGCGTAACAGCCTGCTGGTTGGATTGATCACCACCATTGTCGCTACAACCATCGGGACCTTGACCGCCCTCGCCATGGATCGGTATCGCTTCAAACTCCGCACCACCTTTGATGCAAACCTCTACCTGCCCATTGTCATCCCTGAAATTGTCATGGGCATTGCGCTGTTGCTGTTTTTTAATCAGGCATTGTTCCCGTTTCTGCAAAGTACGTTCGGGATTCGCGCAACCACGGGCTTGCCTACAATCACATTGTCGCATATTGCCTTTGATATTCCCTTTGTGTATGTGATTGTGCGCGCCCGCCTCGCCGATTTTGACAAGACGCTCGAAGAAGCCGCAGCGGACCTTGGCGCGGATGAATGGAACACGTTCAAGCGCGTCACGTTGCCCCTGCTCATGCCCGGCATCATTGGCGGCGCATTGATGGCGTTTACTTTGTCACTGGATGATTATCTAATCACTGTTTTCACAAAGGGTGTGCGGGAACAGACCATGCCCCTGTACATTTATTCCCTTGTGCGGCGCGGCGTGACGCCTGAGATCAACGCACTATCCACTGCATTGCTGTTGGGCTCAATAGGGCTGGTTGGCTTGTCGTTGACCGCGCAGAATGGCGGAGCCGTGTATACGCGCGCCATGGCAGTTGGTGCAGGACTCGGCCTTGGACTATATGGTTTGTTCAGTCTGCCTGGGTTGTTTGTGCCGGGTCAATTTGCCATAACCGACTTGATTCTTCGGCTCGTTATGCTGGCGGGGTTTTACTGGGCATGGCGTTCCTTCGCGGCGTATGTCGAGGAACTAAATGAAACGAACCGTCCTGGAAAAATCCTTGCCTGGCTGGCGATGTTAATCGTCACCGCCGCTGTGTATCTCTCCACTTTTCTATTGTTGTTATAAGTGATATAAAAGGAGGTGGTTCGAGGCGACTGGCTGTACCCTGTTGTTGAAACCAAACCAACCATTTCTGAAAAGGAGACAGAGAAATGAATAAAACGCTGATTTACATGTTGATGCTCGCCGCACTCGTATTGGCGGCATGCCAGCCTGCGGCGCCCGCGGCGACGGAACCTGCCGCCGACGCAGGAGGCGATGATTCGGGCCGCTGTGGAGACAAGTCCCAGCTGGCAGATGAGATCTTCTTCTACACCTGGGTCGAATACATCGATCCGGTAATCAAGGAAAATTTCGAAGCCGAATGCGGTGTGAAAGTGACCGAGACCAACTTCGCATCCAACGAGGAACTGCTTGCCACGTTGCAGGCGGGTGGCGCGAACTACGACATCATCGTCCCGTCCGATTACATGGTGCAGACCATGATAGCCGAAGGCATGTTGATGGAACTCGATTACGGCGTGATCACCAACATCGAGTACATGGATCCGATCAACGTCAACCAGTATTTCGACCCGGACCAGAAATACACCGTGCCGTGGTTCTGGGGCACATCCGGTTTTGCGGTGGATACCAATGTCGTGACCGAGGTGACCAACTCGTGGAGCATGATGTTCGACACGAATTCGCCCTATTGCGGCCAAATGAGCATGTTGGACGATACGCGCGAGACCATCGGCGCGGCGCTCATGTATCTTGGCTACTCGATCAACGATGTTGACCCCGCTCACCTCGAAGAAGCCAAGAACCTGCTCATCGAACAGTCCCAGTGCATCAAAGCCTACGACAGCCAGAACAATGACGACTTGATCATCTCCGGTGAAACCGTGATTGGTCACATCTGGACCGGCGATGCCATCCTCGCGGGCTTGCCCGATTATGGCGGCCGCGAAGGCATTGTCTACGTCATCCCGGAGGAAGGGTGCACCATATGGCAGGATAACATGGCGATCCCGGTCAATGCACCGAATTCATACACGGCGATGGTGTTCATGAACTACACACAGTATCCTGAAATTGCCGCGCAGAATGCCGAGTTCGTCGGCTACGGCACGCCGAATGCCGCCTCGAAGGAATTCATTGATCCCGAGGTGTTGGCGAATGAAGGGATTTATCCGCCTGCCGATGTTGCCGCCCGACTGCAATGGATTGAAGACGTCGGCGATGCTGTTGAACTCTACGACCGCATCTGGACGGAATTCAAAGCCTCCATTGGCAGTTAACGGAAATAAATCAGAGGATTGGAGAATTCCAATCCTCTGATATTCGCATGACGCTTCGCGTCAGCTGAAAACCGATTCTGCTTCGATAAAAAATTTCTACACTGAAAGCGTAGTGACGACTTCAGTCGTCAAGGCAACGAATGAAGTCGTTACTACTGTTACTACCAAACTAGTCTGCCCCCGCATCTGGGTGGGCGGCGGAGCCATCTGAAAGGAGTTTATGCGAGTCCTACTTATTGGGGTGGGGGGAGTGGGGGAAGCCATTGCCGCGATTGCAAAACCACACACGTGGATGGAATTGTTGGTTCTGGCGGATTACAACGTTCATCGCGCCGAGGAGGTGCAAAAGAAACTGGGGGACGATAAACGATTTCCGGTCGAATTCATCGACGCAGGCAGCCAGGCGGATATCGAAGCGCTTGCGAGAAAACACCGGGTTGACTTGATCATGAATTCGGTCGATCCGATATTCAACAAACAAATATTCGATGCTGCGTACAACGTTGGCGTAAACTACATGGATATGGCGATGACGCTTTCCGAGCCGCATCCCACTGACCCGTTTCATAAGGTCGGAGTCAAATTGGGCGATTACCAGTTTGAGAGGGCAAAAGATTGGGAACAGAAAGGCTTGCTTGCGCTGGTCGGGTGCGGCGTGGAACCCGGCATGGCAGATGTATTCGCCCGCCATGCCGCCGACCATCTCTTCGACGAAATTGAAGAGATCGGCATCCGCGATGGCGCCAATATCACCGTTGATGGGTACGAATTCGCCCCGAACTTCTCGATCTGGACGACGATTGAAGAATGCCTGAACCCGCCTGTGATATACGAGGCAGGTAAGGGTTGGTTTACCACAGAGCCATTTTCAGAGCCTGAAATGTTTGACTTCCCGGAAGGAATCGGCAAGGTGGAGGTGGTCAATGTGGAGCACGAGGAAGTATTGCTTGTGCCGCGTTGGGTGAAGACAAAACGTGTCACCTTCAAGTACGGACTGGGCGATGAATTCATGGATGTTTTGAAAACCCTCCATAAATTAGGATTGGATAACAAAAACAAGATCAGGGTCAAAGGTGTTGAAGTTGCACCGCGCGATGTGGTTGCCGCCTGCCTGCCTGACCCTGCCCATCTGGGCGATAAAATGCACGGCAAAACCTGCGCGGGTACATGGGTGAAAGGCATCAAAGATGGAAAGAAAAAGGAAGTCTACCTGTATCAGGTTGCGGATAATCAGGACTGTATGAGCAGGTTGGGCTGTCAGGCGGTCGTCGCGCAAACAGCGTTCAACCCCGTCATTGCAATGGACTTGATGGAACATGGGATCTGGAAAGGTGCAGGCGTACTTGGACCCGAAGCGTTCGATCCCACCCCGTTCATGGCGAGGATGGCAGCGTACGGCTTTCCGTATGGGGTAAGAGAGATGTAGAAAATAGACCCCCGGGCTTTTGCAATACCCAGGGGTCTATTTTCGATTTTCACTGCTCCTCCAGGATATCGAGCACATCGAGCAGGCGTTTGGAGGTCTTGAAGATTTTGCGCGCGTGAGCGTCAATATCATCTATTGCAAGCGTTCCTTGCGCATCTGCGAGGGACAGGTCAATGCTGGCGCGCGCCAGGCTGAGGGCAGAATTTTGAAGCGGATTGTCGCCTTTTAGTTTTGCCAGCGCGGCGGATATTTCGGTGAGTTGCGGTGTGATGTTTTTCTTTGGTTTGCTGATCGGCGCGGTTGCCAGTTCGGGTTCAAGGGTGGAGATGATGCGGTCCTTTTGCTTTGCGACTTTATACGTGTGTTCAAGGTCTGAACGAATTCCCTGCCCAAAATGGACACTGTATCCGGCAAGCAAGCCGTCGTATATGATTTGTCCCTTGAAGGGAAGCAGGATGGCTTCCACCATTTGAGGCAGTGCATAGGATGGAATTACCTCCTCCAATGGATCTTGAATGCCATGCACCAGATAAACCTGGTTGTCTTTGGCGATGAAGATGGAACCTTTTTTCAAATGCCGCAGGATGAAAAAGGAGCTTTTGACAAAACCTATCCACTTTCGAATGATTTCCAAATCTCCGCTGGGAAGCGAATCCGGGTTTTCCTGGACATACGATTCGATTAATTCAGGTATTTTCCACAATTCATCGCGCGCGGCCATTTTTTGTTCGGTGGGAAGGTCGGCGTAGTCCTCCAGCGATGAGATATTTTTGTGTATTCCTTGTTTTCGATTGACATAATATTGCAGTTTCCACAACAGTGCGAAGAATAATTTTCCATCATGGGGCGCGAGTGTCATGGGTTTAATTCCTTTATGGCGGTGGTTTTGATGATTTTACTGTACTTTGCGTCCGCTTTGCGAAGCGCCTTTTAGGGGTGAGCGGGCATCCTTGGCATGGCTTGGGAGGTGATCCCTGGGTGGGGATGAAGGTGAGGAAAATGCTTCTCGGAACAGAATCAGCCATCGGTTAAGAGTGAGACAGAGTATGCCCTTTCGTGTCTTTTTCGGAATGTTCGTGTTGTCAACGGGATGTCGGAACTGTATAATTGTCAAAAATTGAAACCAAACGGAGGTCGCCATGCCAAACGGATACAACGGGAAGATCCTGCACGTGGATTTGACGAAAGGCGAGTTGACGGTGGAGGAGCCGGAGGAGGCTTTCTATCGGAAGTATATGGGCGGGAGCGCGATGGGCATGCATTACATCCTGCGCGATATGCCGCAAGGTGCCGACCCCGTTGGTCCCGATAATGTATTGACGTTGATGACGGGTGTGACGACCGGCGCAGCGATCTCGGGACAGAGCCGCATCAATGCGAACGCGAAGTCGCCCATCAGCGGCGGCATAGGCGATTCGCAGGGTGGCGGATTCTTCCCTGCTGAATTGAAATTCGCGGGTATCGACGGGCTTGTAATCAAGGGTAAATCTGCCACACCTGTGTATCTGTGGATCAAGGATGGTGAATTCGAACTGCGCGATGCCGCGCATTTGATGGGCAAAAAGACAGGGGAAGTGGATGATATGTTGAAGGATGAACTCGGCGATAAAAAGATTGAAATTCTGCAGCACGGACCTGCCGCTGAGAAAGGCGTGCTGTTCTCGTCGCTCGTCTCGATGGCGAACCGCAACAATGGGCGCACCGGCATGGGGCTCGTGATGGCATCAAAGAATCTCAAAGCGGTTGTTGTGCGCGGTAAAAAGAAGCCAGCACTCGCCGATTCAAAAGCATTGGCTGCCTTGAAC
>DATKED010000257.1:0-8676 GCA_035512375.1 Anaerolineales bacterium | reverse complement strand
GTGCGGATGGAGTTGGCAACCTTGCCGCCCTTGCCGATCACGCGTCCCATATCATCCTTCGAGACACTGAGCTCGATGCGGACGCGTGACCCACCTCCACTTTGCCGCACTTGCACTTCTTCGGGATGATCCACGAGCGATTTGGCGATGTATTCAATCAGGTCTTTCATAATTTCTTCTTAATCCCCTCTCCCTCCTGCGACTATGCTCAGGATGGAGAGGGATTGGGGGTGAGGGATTTTTACTTGCCCGTCTTCACAGACGCGCCACGATTGGTTTCAGCTTCTTCAGCTTCCTTCATGAGAGTCTCAACAGACTCACCCTTCTTGAAGCGCTCAAAGCGATCCATGACACCTGCACTCTTGAAAACCTGCTCCACGGATTCGCTGGGCATAGCACCGTTCTTCATCCAATGAAAGACACGATCTTCCTTGACATGAATTGTCGCGGGATGTGTACGTGGGTTATAGAACCCCAGAATCTCCAAAAAGCGACCATCGCGCGGTGACTCTTTATCAGCAGCCACAATGCGATACGTGGGTTGGCCTTTAAGACCAATACGACGTAAACGAATACGAACCATTTAACTTACTCCTTTAGATTTTTTGTGTTTCAGACAGGCATAGAGAGGTTGCTTGAAAGGAAGCATGCGGGCTGAAATCACAAGCGGATATTTTACCACGATGTAGAGCGGGATCACCCGTTCTTACACCGGGAGCGTAAATGAAATCTTCGTTCCCTCCCCCACTTCACTTTCTGCCCAAATTTCCCCACCATGTGCTTCCACTAAATACTTCGCAATGGACAGGCCCAACCCCATTCCACCTGAATCACTGGATTTATAGAATCGCTCGAAAACGTGCGGCAAGATGTGAGGCTCGATCCCCGGACCGTTATCCTCCACAGAAATCGTTACGTTTCTTTCCGCCCCATCGACTTCCCCTTTGACACGGCTTTGCCAGTCACCGCGGCGGCTGAGGGCCGGACCCCATCCTGCTTCCATCAAATGGACGTTGATCTCCCCGCCGCGCGCTGTATAGCGCAGCGCGTTCGAAAGCAGATTCGTCAACACTTCACGGACGCGTTGAGGATCAATGTTCGCATCCTCTCCATCCTTCAACAATATCTTAAAACCGACGTCCTTCTCCTTGGCCTGCGATTCAAAACCGGAAACTGCATCGCGGATTAACTCAGCCAAATTGGTCGGCTCGAGCTTCAAACGCAGCGCGCCGCTCTCAGCCAAAGCCAGTGTGCGCAAGTCGTCCACTAATCGCGAAAGGACTTGTGTCTCCTCCAAAATGGATTTCAACCGCGCTTCGTCCGCCGGATACAAGCCATCCATGATTCCCTCCACATTACCTTGAATGACGGTAATCGGCGTCCGTAATTCGTGAGAGATATCGGCAAGCATATTACGCCGTTGCTGATCATTGACCTGCAATCGCTCTGTCATCGAATTAAAACTTCTCATCAGCGAGTGAATTTCGGGAGGGCCTTTCTCTTCCACACGCACAGAATAGTCCCCATTTGCCACTCGCTCAGATGCATTGAACAGATCATCCAATGGTGTGAACATTCGCCGTAAACTACGGGCGCCCCATCCGATCGCAAACACCAACAGGACAAATCCAAGGAAACCAAACGGGAAAATATAATCGGGTCTGTCCAAAGGCGGAGCGCCCTGAAAGTCAATAAATGGAGCAAGGACCAGCCTAAGAATACCCAACAGACCTACAAATGCCAGGAATGCAAACCCAAAGAAAAAACATCCCATTCTGCGAAAAAACGGGTTGCCGCGCATGTACCGCCAGCGTTTCGGCGGCCATTCTTCATTTTCAGGCCACCAGGGCGGCCGGTGACGATGGGAAAAGTGATGACGAGGCTTCATCTATCTGCAAACTTATAACCAACACCATAGACCGTCAAAATATATTGCGGTTCACTGGCCTTGACCTCGATCTTGCGACGGATGTTCTTGATATGTGCATCGATCGCGCGCTCATAGGATTCAAATGCTACGCCGTGGATCGCATCCAGCAGCTGGGCACGCGTAAAAACGCGTCCGGGTTGCCGTGTGAGGGTGGCCAACAACTCAAACTCGGTTGGCGTAAGTTCTTCAACTTCGCGTCCTATTGCATTCAAACGCATACGCGGAACATCGAGAGTCAGGTCTGCGACACGGATCATTTCTGCGTTTGCCGATAATGCATTTTCGATGCGGCGGAACACCACGCGCACGCGCGCAACCAATTCCTTTGGGCTGAAGGGCTTGGTCATGTAATCGTCCGCGCCCAGCTCGAGACCAATGAGTTTGTCTGATTCTTCGGCACGAGCCGTCAACATGATGATCGGTGCGTTGGATGTTTTGCGAAATTCACGGGTAAAGTCCAGCCCATCGAGGTGAGGCAAGCCGAGGTCCAAAACGACCATATCTGGTTTCTCAGTCTTCGCAAGGGATAAGGCTTTTTTTCCATCATACGCGACAAGAACACCAAATCCGGCTCGCTCCAGATAATCGCGCACGAGTTGGGTGATCTTGGGTTCGTCGTCAACAACGAGGATGGTCTTCATGTTATTTGTGTAAGGGCACAGCGTGACCGTTATTCATAAGACGGGTGTCAATTCTCCGCTATGCCCTTACGATTATATTATGTTATTCTTTCTTTTCCTCGGATCGACCACCCCCTACGGGGATATCGTGCGCCCGCTTGTGCCATTCCTCGAACATGGGTGGTACGCCATGCTCCCAGGATCGTCCCCACGCACCATGTCCGCCATGATGGTGCCCCCAACCCCACCGCGAACCCCAGAAGAGGAGGCGGAACGCTCTCAGCGCGGCAAAGAAGAGGAAAAGCAGTAGCAGGAAGCCAAAGAAGCCAAAGCCAAATCCAAACGGATGGCGGAAGGGCATCCCCCACCCATAATATGGATAAGGCATCGGCGCAGTCTCACTTGAGGGCGCCTCGATCGTGACCGGTGAGCCTTGCGCAACGCCTGCCCGAAAGGCGAAGAAGGCAATGCCCGCGATCGCCACAATCAATACCAATGCCGAGACGAGCCGTAAACCAGTGTTATTTCCGTTCATGTTTTACTCCTTTTGTAAAAACTTATGCTCGGAGTATAGGATTTGATTGTGAATTGATTGTGAAGAGAGGAGGGAGAAAGGTAGTTGCGATTTTCGATTCGAGAGCATACAATTCCATGCAAGCTTTTGTCGGCAGATCAGAGATCAAATCACAATACCGGCTTTTTGTCGTGGAGTGAAAATGAATATTCGATATGGAACGAGAGATGATGCGAGGATGTTGTCCGAACTGGGTGCGAGGACATTTTACGATACGTTTGCGAAGGATAACACGCAAGAAAACATGGATACCTACCTGAAAAAGTCATTTTCACCGGAAATCCAATTTCAGGAACTTTCTGAACCTGATGTGATCTTTCTTATTGCGGAATCTGAAGGCATACCCATTGGCTATGCTCAACTGATGATGAACAGTACGGATGACTCGATAAAAGGAATCAGTCCTTTGGAGATCAGAAGGATTTATGCGTTACAAGAATTTCTGGGCAAGGGAGTGGGGAAAGAACTCATGCAAGCCACGATAAGCGAAGCGAGGCAGCGAGGTTGTGATTGTGTCTGGTTGGGCGTTTGGGAGAAAAATCAAAGAGCCGTGGCTTTTTATAAAAAGTGGGGTTTTCGTGAAGTTGGCGTTCACATATTTAACCTCGGAGACGAACCCCAGAGAGATTTTGTGATGGAGTTGGAACTGACGTGAGGGTTTAAAAGATCTCGGCATTGACGAAATAGAATGCGTGTTCTAAAATCCAGGAAAGGAGATGCACTTATGATCACAGAACCCCACCTGGAACGGCGCAAGAGGCAGCATTATGTCGCGATTCGGATGGCAGTGCCCATTCCGTTCGGCAAATATCTGCAACCGGCATGGGATGAAGTCTATGACTGGCTGCAATGCAAGGATATAAAACCTTCCGGCCCCGCGCTCATTCGTTATCTGACAACCGATATGTCCAAGGAACTGGATATTGACGTAGGTTTTACTGTTGACAAGGCTGTGAAAGGTGACGACCGGATCGCGGCGGCCTTTTTGCCTGCTGGCCGCTACGCCACGCTCCTCTACACCGGCCCTTATCGAGGCAAAGGTATCTTCAAAGCGACCGTCGCCCTGCTCACATGGGCAAAGGAAAACAAGGTCAAATGGAATGTCACGAAGAAAAAAGGCGTCGAGTGGTGGAACGGCCGCACTGAGTTCTATTTCTCTGATCCAGCTGTGGATAAAGACCCATCCAGGTTCAAGACAGAGTTGGCGTTTTTGCTCGCAGATAAACAAACAAAATGAATTTCAACAAATTAAAGCAGGCGGAGGAAGCATTTCTCCTTCGTTGATCAACCGCTCATCCATCATTTCTGTGTTTGAAAAACCAAGGTTCAGGGATTTTACAAACGCACTTTCTCCTCGGGAGAAGGAATTGCTCAGCGGCGGACTGGAAGAATTATTGCATGGCGAGGAACAAACAGGCTTCGAAGTCATTTTGGATGTGCTGAAAAGCGGGAAACTGGCGAAGTGGTCATGGATGACGATTTGCCAGACCTATTTTCATCCCCACAGGGATGTTTTTGTCAAGCCGAACACCGTCAAGGCCGTCATTGAATACTTTGAGTTGGAAAACCTTCACTATAAACCCACTCCCACCTGGGTTTTTTATGAGGCATATCGATCTGCTTTCCATGAATTGAAGTCCAAAGTGGATAAATCACTTTCCCCGACCAACCCCGCATTTTCAGGTTTTTTGTTGATGAGCATACACAGAAAATTATTTTGATTTTGAATCAATAAGGTTTGAAGCGAATGAGGAATCCGCTATGAGCATGAAAGACCATATCCTCGCGGCGTTGAGGGAGCAATTCGAGAGTTGGGAAGAACTGCTCGCGAACCTGAACGAGGAACGGATCACTGCCCCGCAATTTGATTTCGACTGGTCCATCAAAGATGTGATGGCTCATTTGTGGGCGTGGCAACAGATCTCCATTGCACGGATGGAGTCTGGCGTACTGGATCGCGAACCCGAGTTTCCAGAGTGGGTTGTGAGTATAGGTCTGGACTGGGAAGAATACGCGGATCGAGTCAATGCATTGACTTATGAAACGAACCATGAAAAGACATGGTCAGGAGTACATCGGAATTGGAGAGAAGGATTTCTGCGGCTTCTGGAGCTGGGGCACAAAATCTCTGAAAGAAACCTGCTGGACGGAGATAGATACCCGTGGCTGAAAGGCTATAGTCTCGCCTTCATCCTCGTGGCTTCTTATGACCACCACCAGGAGCATCTCGAAAAATTGATGAACTGGATTCACGAACACAGGGGATGAAACAACGCGGGAAAAAGCACCACAAGAGCATAGGACGCTGTCACTTGTGGGTGAAAGGCAGGATTTGGTTGCAAATTAACTGTGAAGAGAGGAGGATGGGAATAGATAGCTGGCAGGTTACCACACAGAGGTTCAGTTAGGTGTAAAGCAATTGAAAGCCTGCAAGGGGGAATTTCGTATTAGACTATGTTCTGAATTTCGCGGACCTGAAAGCACTGTCATTCCAAAAGGTCACACACAACATACCTCAAAGGAGCAAACATGGAACACAGCACTACGCAACCAAGAATAGCCGCAATAACGTATCAGCCAGTTTTGAAAAAATCCACCTTTGTCATAGCGCTGGCAGTTTTTGGCGGCATCAGCATCCTGGCCGGAATCATAAGCCTCATTTCAGCAATTGTTTTATTATCGAATGCCTTCATGCCAAGCCTTGCCAGCACGATGTTTACCGACGCAGCATTTGACCTCGCCCTGGGCGCGTTGCTCCTCGCCAGTTCGAGAGCATTCGCGAAGGGCAGGATTCTGGCAATTTGGCTCTACGGGGGCAGCATCCTGATAGACAGCCTCTACAACATTATGATGGGATATCCATTGCACTATGTGTTCATGGGGCTTGGCTTGCTGCTTATTTGGCAAATGCTGAAGTCCAAAGATAAATGGATCTCCTCATAATTGTCGAGAAGCTCAACAGCATCGAGATCGAGTTAAGAAAGTAGGTCACGCTTGTGAAGTCCCTGACAGGGGAAGCGTGACCTACACATTATTTACCCAAATAATCTCCCCAGCCCTTTCCCTCCCGTTTTCTGCATCACCTTCATCAATTTTTGCGCCTCACGGAACTGCTTGATCAAACGGTTCACGTCCCGTACTTCCATGCCGGCACCCGCGGCGATCCGTCGTCTGCGTGAGGCATTCAAAATGTCAGGGTCGCGGCGCTCCTTGACTGTCATTGAGTTGATGATTGCTTCCGATTGCCTGAATGTTTTCTCAATATCTTTCGGATCAACTTGACGCGCAGCCTGCCCCATCTGCCCGGGCAGCATATCCATGATCTGCGCGAGGGGCCCCATCTTCTTCATCTGCTTCATCTGGTCAAGCCAGTCTTCGAGCGAGAACTGACCCTTCATCATGCGCTCGGCGGTCTTTTGCGCGGACTGCTGGTCAAAGGCGGCTTCGGCTTTTTCGATCAGGCCGATCATGTCGCCCATGCCCAAAATACGCGAGGACAGCCGCGTAGGATCATACGTTTCGAGTGCGTCGAGCTTCTCGCCCGTACCAATGAACTTGATCGGGACGCCTGTCACTGAACGGATCGAGATCGCCGCGCCGCCGCGCGAGTCGCCGTCCATCTTCGTCATCATCAGTCCTGTGATGGACACATTATCGCGGAAGCCCTGCGCAATATTCAACGCTTCCTGACCAATCATGGAGTCAACCACGAGCAAAATTTCCACAGGCGGGACTTTCGCCACGATGGATTTCAACTCGTTCATCAGTTCCGCATCCAATTGCGACCGACCAGCTGTATCCACGATCATGATGCCGAATCCACCCTTTTCAGCTTTCTCGAACGCGCGCTTTACGAGTTCTGGGGGCTTGACGTGCAGATCTGCCTCGACCGGGACATCAATACGCTCGCCGAGCTGCTGGAGCTGTTGAACCGCAGCAGGACGGTACGGATCTCCTGCGACGAGCATCACCCGCTCCCCTCTCGAGCGCAGCATGCGCGCCAGTTTCCCCGCGCCGGTTGTTTTACCCGATCCCTGCAGGCCGACCATCATGATAACGTGCGGCTTCGGACCTCGAAGATTTAAAGGCGCGGGTTCGCCCAGCGTTTGGATCAATTCTTCATTAACGATCTTGATGATCTGCTGACCCGGATTCAACGCCCTCGACACTTCCGTGCCGACCGCGCGTTCGCGCACGCGCGCGATGAGGGTTTTGACAACACTGAAATGTACGTCCGCTTCGAGCAGGGCGAGGCGCACTTCGCGCATCGCCACATCCACGTCCGCTTCGGAGAGTTTTCCGCGGCGGCGGAGTTGATCAAAGACCTGATTGAGTCGGGAGGTAAGGTTTTCAAACATATATTGATGCTTTCGTCATTGCGAAAAGTGAAGCGATGAAGCAATCCCCAGTTTGACCGCGAGACTGCTCCATCGGGACAAACACCCTCCTCGCAGCGACAGATGGTGAGGGTAGGCGGGCATTGTAGTGCGGAAGCAGATTGAGGTCAAGAGAGAGGTGTGGGTGAGGGTGCGTCGCAGTCCCGCTCAGTGTGCACTGAATCCCTTGCTTGACAATAGTTTTGTCACCTAGTAAAATCACCGACGCTTAACAATAAAATATCTGGCCGAGATAGCTCAGTTGGTAGAGCACGCGACTGAAAATCGCGGTGTCCCCAGTTCGATCCTGGGTCTCGGCACTCTCGGTCAGAAACGCGGACCAGATTGCGGGCGTAGTACAGTGGTAGTACGTCTCCTTGCCAAGGAGAAGGTCGTGGGTTCGAATCCCATCGCCCGCTCAGTAGTTTAAAAAACGGCGTCGTGGCCAAGTGGTAAGGCAAGGGTCTGCAAAACCCTCATTCAGGGGTTCGAATCCCCTCGACGCCTCTGGACAATTTATAATGGTGTTCGATTGGTGACTGACGCCTTATGGCGTCTTTTTTCTTAACAGTTTTATTATTTCATTGGCATTGCTAGACTGCATCTTTGTTTTATAATGGTTTTATATTCCGTGTGTATGAAATCGAAGCCCACATTTATAAGAGTTGATGGTCGAATGAAAATCCTGTACGTCGAAGATGAAATTGCGCATGTCATACTGACAGAAAGGGTTCTGGAGGAGAATCTAAATCACGAGTTTAAGCTGATTCATGCAGAAACGATTGCAGCGGGACTAAAATTCCTTGATACAGAACCAGACATTGATTTGATCTTGAGCGACCTGCGCCTCCCAGATGGGACAGGATTGGATTTGCTGAAAAAGGTCCGTGAGCGCAAGTCGGCTCCAGCAGTCGTCCTCGTAACCGGGCAAGGCGATCAGGATATTGCGGTTACTGCACTTAAATTGGGGGCAGCAGATTATCTGGTCAAGCAAAGCGATTATTTGCATCGCCTGCCAGTTGTAATCAGCAATGCCATTGCGCAAAATCGCTATTTGCGTGAACAACAAGCTTTGTATCAGGCGGAAATCAAGTATCAATCCCTTGTCGAACAGATCTCGGCAGTTGTATTTTTAGATAAAGCAAATAAAGAAGAGACTACCCTTTATATCAGCCC
>DATKED010000256.1:0-4560 GCA_035512375.1 Anaerolineales bacterium | reverse complement strand
CATGAAATCATTAGTTTGCTCCTAAAGGTTAAGGAACTTGAAGAGGAATACCCTGTTCAACTCTTGTCAGCCCGTAGGACATCATTCGTGATGCTGGTTGCGCGTTTGGTGGGGTCATTGGTGAGGGTGTAAAAGTTACATAAGGCACCTATTAAACCAGAAACTCCCTCAGCGGGAGTTTTTTTATCGGTCAGGCGGTCGCGCTGCGCTGGAACCAGTTTTTCCACTCCTGCTTTTCCCACAACACAAGAATGGGTGCGGCAATAAAAATGGATGAATAGGTTCCGCTGAAAAGACCAACGAGCAGGATCACTGCAAACTCCTGAAGAGTGACGCCTCCAAACAGTGCCAGCGCCAGAAGCAGGAATTCCACGGTCATCAACTGGGTGTTGATCGAGCGTTGCAGCGTCTGCACAATGGAGTGGTTGACCAGCGTTTCATATTCCAAACGGCGCAGGACCGCCGAGTTCTCACGGATGCGGTCGAACACCACCACTTTGTCCTGCACTGAGAATCCGATTACCGTCAACAGTGCGGTCAGGAATAGCGCGTCGATCTGCCAGTCGAAGAACAGCGCGCCGAAGCCCACGATGCTGAACACCACCCCGACATCGTGAACCATGGCGATGATCGCGCAGACACCATAACGGAAGGCATTCGGCACTTTTCGGAATGCAAATGTGATGTAGATCACCACTGCCAGCGCCGCCACGCCCACTGCCAGGGCGGCGCGTGAAGCAACGGCTGCGCCGATGCTGGGTCCCACACTATCAAAGCGGATGATCGAGACTTCTCCGCCGCTCTGAGTTCTCATCTCATTCAGGATCTGATCGCGGGTTTCATTGCTCAGAAATGAGGAGCGGATCATCAAAGTGCTGTCCTCGGTTGTTTGCACCTGAGCATCGTCAATCCCAGCATCTTCATATAACTGGATAATTCCCGCAGTTTCCAGAGGTGTGTCGCCTTGGAATTGGACTTCCAACAGGGAGCCGCCGGTGAAGTCAATCGCAAGAGGCAAGCCGCCCGCGGCAAGCACGATAAGTCCAGGGAGGATCACCAAAAGCGAAATTGCGAAGTAGAGATAACGTTTACTTAAGATGTCAATCATGATTTCTTTCCTTGTCCCTTAGAGTCCAAACCAGGTTTGCAGGTTCCGTGGCTTGAAGTTTCTCAGTACAAATGTCAGCAACGTGCGCGTAACGTAGATCGCCGTGAATAATGAGATAACCACACCTAGGGCGAGCGTGAGCGAAAAGCCCTTGACGATCGTAGCGCCAAATGTGGATCCAAACCAGTAGAGAATCAGGGAAGTAATGATCGTCGCCAGGTTTGAGTCACGGATGGAGGACCAGGCTCGTGTCCAGCCCTGATCGACCGCCTGGACAATATTTCTTCCGCTCCGAAGTTCTTCCTTCAAGCGCTCGAAGATCAGAATGTTGGCATCCAGCGCCGCGCCGGTACTGAGCAGGAAGCCTGCAATACCGGGAAGCGTGAGGGTGAAATGGAAGTACTTGAAGATGGCAAATGCGATTGCCGCATAAAAAAGGATGGACAGGTCGGCAACGATGCCTGGCAGACGATAGTAAATCCCCATAAAAAGGATGACGATGATCATGCCTATCAAGCCAGCCATCAGACTCTTTTGCAGTGAGTCTTCGCCGAGCGTGGGACCGATGATGCGCGTCTCCACAACTTTGAGGGGGATGGGAAGCGAGCCATAGCGTAATTGCACTGCCAGAGCGTTGGCCGTCTCTGCTGTGAATGAACCGCTGATCTGTCCCTGTCCGCTGGGGATCGCGTCGTTAATGCTCGGAGCCGAGACCACGCGTTTGTCCAGGGTGATCGTCAGGATCTTGCCAATATTTGCTGCTGTATGATTCGCAAAAATGGTCGTCCCCTCCGGCGAAAGCACGAAATCGATCGCGGGCTGACCATCCGGTCCCAAGCCCACGTTGACACTGCGCAGTTCCCTCCCAGTCATGATCGTGTGATAGGTTGTGGCTGGCGCTTCCGTTCCATTCGCATCCGTGGAAGCAGGGGTTGGCTCAGTTGTCGCTCCAGTGGCGAAATCGGTTTGAAGGAGAGTTCCTTCCTCTGGTCTGAAATCACCGGTATCGACAAACTCCATCAAGCCTGTCTGCTGGATGATGTCGAGAATGGCATCGGCGTCTTCTGCGCCGGGGAACTCTCCCACGATGCGGCGATCACCCGCCAGTTGGATCAGGTTTTCGCTCACCCCTAAAGCGTTGGTGCGGTTTTCAACAATGCTGCGGGCGGTTTCCATGGCTTCCGCGTCCACGTCTGAGCCCTCTGGCAGATCGGCTTCCAGGAGTACCTGCAATCCGCCCTGCAGGTCAAGCCCAAGTCGGGGGGCAATATTGCGCTGGTACAAAACCGTGTCGTTGAAAGGATTAAGGATTCGGATCTCATCGTTCACGTCCACCCATATGGCGAGGGCTGCAACAATGAGAATAAGAACCAAGCGGGTATAAGTGTTTCGAATCATGCGTTGGGTATCTCCATCCACAAAAATGTGGCGCTTGGTTTCGGTACGAGCGGAAAAGCACCGCTCTACTCAACCATCGGGCGCCACGCGGCGATGATTATACTACCAAGTGGGTACCGGTGACAGTCACTTACAGACAAAAGTGACATTCAGCGTGTTGGCTGCTAATAAACCCATTCATTGAAAAGATCATCCAACGCACACGCGCAATGTTGTTCCGCAAGTGATTGCAGAATTTCAGGTGTGGCAATGCTCCAGGAAAGAGTCTCGGTGTATTCCCTGATAAATGCATCGAACGTTTCTGTGCCCAATTCCTGGCGCAGCGCGACAAAGAACAACGGTCCGCGCCCATACACGATCGCGCCATATTCCTGCCCCGAATACTCAGCCACTGGCAGACCAATGGGGATGTCCGCCCGTTCAACACTCTCCCAGCGGCCTTCCAGTGAATTCCGAAACCCTTCTTCTCCACCAGGACCATACTCATCAGCATAATATTGAAGCGTGACAAATTGAGTCAACGCTTCATCCAGCCACGGGTCATCGAGCTGGTCGCCGCCGACGAGGTTATAGAACCATTGATGGCCTACCTCGTGTGCGACCGTCGACTCCATGTAAATGCTGGCGGGTGCGCCGCGATAATCACTATCCACATCGTAGAGGCGCGACGTGATCGCAACGATGCCGGGATATTCAATGCCCAGCGCAAGCGTGGGCGTGGAAACTATATCAAATTCCGTGTATGGATAGGGAGCATAGCGCGCACTGAAATCTTCGATCGAACGCGTGGCAACATCCAATGCCATTTCGGAGCCTTTTTCGAATCCCTGTGGTGCATAACTGCGGATCGTGACCTCTCCAACAGTTTTCGAGATTTCCTCATAATCCGGACTTGCAACCAGATAAAAATCGCGCGCAGGACCGTTTGCCACGCGCAACGTCTGCACCTGCCCGGCTTCGCCTGAATCGATCCTGTGCCCGGACGTGACCAGCGTCACGCCCTTTGGCGCCGTGATCTTCACAAGATAGAACGATGCATCTGCGTAGGCGACATCGCCGCTCTGCGGCGGGACCTCGGCGTTCCAACCTTCGTCATCGTAAACAGCGATCATGGGGTAGGCGTGTGCGAGCGTGAGCACATTGTCAAAGTAGGAAAGCACTCCGTAATTCAATTCCACATTTTGTGGGACCGTAATCGCAAATCCCATTTGCAGGATCACGCTTTGATCCGGCTCAAGTGGTCTTGCTAACGGCACGATCAACAGGCTCTCTTGCAGTTCCAGCCGTGGCGTAACGGATTGCCCGTCAACCGTTACATTCGATACCGTCATTTCTCCGCCAAGGATATTGGGAAAGAGACGCAAGTGCACTTCGTTCAACGCAACCTCTTCCGCGTTCACGTACCGGACTTCCTCGGTCCCGGTGATGTGATAGAGGTCGTCGGCGATCTGGAATTCGAGATGATATACACTGGCATTTGTCAGTTCGTTGAGGACTGATTGCTCAGAGGAGACGAGTCCGCTTTTAAAGAGAGAGCGCTCCTCCCAGGGCGTGTCGAAGAGATCAGGCGCTGAAGTTGGAGTTAATGTCGCTGTCGCTGTCGGCTGGGGAACTGTACATGCAACGAGAAACAGGCTGAGGGTGATAAAAGAAACGAAGAGTGTTCTCATGAGTTGATTTCCTTTAAATAATCCAACACCTTTTGCAGGACCTGCGCGGGAGTCAGATCATCTGTTTCGATCAACAGATTTGCATGTTGACGCGCGTGGTTGAGGCGGCGCAGTTGCTCGTCATGGTCTTTTTTCTGCCAGGTTAGTTTGCGACGTTCCGTGCTCACTGGGAAGGATACATCGAGAAAGATCAAAATATCAGGCTTGGCGATGATCTGCCACATGGCTTGCACGTAAGAATGTTCCTGCGCGATGTGGCGGCAGACATAGCCATAACTTTCCAGTCCCGCGATAAGAGTGGATTTGCCTGAACCACAGGGTCCAACAACACCGATAAGAGATTTACTACTTGGAGGCTCCATAAGAGTTTCGTAGTGACGAATA